>JAEDNZ010000071.1 GCA_016302215.1 Muribaculaceae bacterium | reverse complement strand
GCAGAGCACACCCCGCCTATATCCATTAACGCAACTTCACCCCATTTATTGCCCGGTTTGCCATTAAGCACCATGATTTAGGCGCTTGAGCCTGCCGGAAACGTCAGTACTCGGATACCTCCCCGGCAAAGAAGCCCGGTTTTAGTCGGGCTGCTGACCATCGTGAGCTTTCCACGCACACTCGGTGAGCTGCATATCCGTAAACACGGCCTTAAACGTGGACTCCTCGGGTGAACATGCGTAGATGCCAAATTGTATCTTTCCGCCGCCCTTGCTTAGATGGCATACTCGCATCTGCGAAAACTGCCGGCCGTCTGCCGAGCACTCTATACAAAAGTCATCTTCGCGGCGCGAGAGCCTATACCACATCGTCTTAACCGATGCATCTATGGCAGTGGTAGCCCAGTCGGAATAGCCGCCGTTGGTGACTACGCTGCCCAAATGCTGATACTCGCTGTTCTCATATTCCACGCTGGCTTTCAGCCAATTGTCGCTATCGAGATACATAACCACCCCGCATTGGTCAAACCGGTGATGGCTATCGCTGAAATCCGTCTTCACGACAAAGCTGAAGTAGGGCTCATCGGTCTCCATCTGAAACACCGGGGCGTTGTCGTTGCGAAAGTGATAGTATGTGCGCTGCCACAAGTCGGTGTGAGGCTTGGTGACCACCGTGACAGTGTCGCCATTGATGGTACAGCTGCCGGGCTCGCGGGTCCATTTGAAATCGCCGATATTCAGTGTCATTACCTTGTGATTTTGAGGGTCTGCGGCATCTTGCCGGTTTTTGTCTGCATTACCACACGAT
Source organism: Muribaculaceae bacterium (assembly GCA_016302215.1). Taxonomy (GTDB): domain Bacteria; phylum Bacteroidota; class Bacteroidia; order Bacteroidales; family Muribaculaceae; genus CAG-873. The sequence continues at coordinate 8,394 of JAEDNZ010000071.1, read as the reverse complement.
GTGACTACCATCAGTAATGCTAATGCTATAATTGGAGTTTTCATCGTCTATAATCTATGCTGTCAGCTTATTTCTTGCAAAGTTATATATTTCCTCAGCCACAAACCGCGATTTAAGCTATTTTAATACCACCTTCGCTGAATAAAAAATGGGGAGGCTGCGCCGTAACACATTACGACACAGCCTCTCGCTCAGCCATCTTTAATAACCTAATTGAAAATTGTACCTATTTTTTAATTAATTAAAAGATGGATATCCCGGATTTTGGGTATAATGACCTTGTGAGAAATTGTACTGATTGACAGGGATCGGATAGTACTCCTCGCCGGCATCAAACACGGCACCATCGTAGTATATCCTGTTATCTTTTTCGGCTGCAAAGTATTTCGTCATCACATCTTTGGCGATGCCCCAACGCACCAGGTCAAAGAAGCGCTCGCCCTCAAGGGCCTTCTCCAAGCGCATCTCGGTGCGCAAGGCCTTGCGAGCATATTCCTGATTCCATCCGGCAGCCGGATAGAGACCGATTTTGTAGTTGGCGGCATACTTGGTGTTGTCATAGAAGTCTCTTACATACTCGCTATCCATGGCGCGTTGTCTTACGCGGTTGATCAGGTTGCGAGCCACATCGAGATCTTGACCCAGCTCTATCAGAGCCTCAGCCTTGTAGAGCAGCAGGTCGGCATATCTGATGATTTGCCAATTGAGCTGGGATGCGCCCCACGGCCAGCCCTGGAACATATCAGACGACTCCGGCGACACCCAGAAACGCTTAGCGCAGTTGTGGCCATAGGTGCCTCTATCTCTTACCCATGACTGGCACGGCGTGTCCTTATACGTCTTGAACGTGATTGTCGGGCGGCCCACCACAAAGTCCAGGCGCGGGTCAACGTTGGCATCTATATTGCTCAGCGTCTGGGTGTTGTCATCAACGAAATCCACCACCGAATAGTCGGGCTTGGACTGATAGTCAAACACCGGCAGACCATTCTCGTCGGTCTGATAGGCATTGATAAGGTCCTGCGACGGCAAGAAGAAGCCATCTCCATGGTAGGGGCTGTTGCCGCCGGGAGAGTTGAGGAGGTTGCTCCAGTTCACACGGCCTGCGCTCTCTGACCCATCGTTCATAGAGTACTGGATAGCAAATACTGACTCTACACCATTCTCATACTCCACAAGGTCCAATTTCTGGAAATCATCGAGCAGGTCGTAGCCCTGGACTTGGTCTATCAGCGACACCACCTCGCGCAGGCGGTCGGCGTTGATATTTACCACGGCATGAGTCTGCTCATCTTGCTCATAAGCTTGATAGAGCTTTACCTTGGCGGCATAGGCCAGAGCTATGTTCTTATTGATGCGGCCCACCTCGGCCTGGCGCTCGGGCAGCACCTCGGCGGCTTCAAGCAGCTGGCCGGCTATCATACCGAGCAGCTGGTCGCGCGTATATTCATCATTCCTGACATTGACATACTCAGCTGTCTCAAGGTTCTCATCAAAGTAAGGCACCTTGTTGAAGAGGCGCGACAGCTCAAAGTAGAAGTGTGCGCGCAGCACTTTCATCTCAGCGATACGCGAGGCCTTGACGGGCACCTCGGCCTCATCGGCATTATTCAGCACGCGCAGCGCTGCGTTACAGCGAGAGATGAGGCTGTACAGGTTAAACCATTTGCCATCAAGGTTGCCGTTGTTTGACTGCACCTGGAAGGTCTCCATGGCGTGGAAATCCCAGATGTCGCCCTCGCCGCCGCCGCCCTTGTAGGCATTGTCGGCGCGTACCTCGCCATAGCTCCAGTTGCTCGTCGGGCGCACCCACGGGTCGCCTTGCTCGTTGGTGAAGCCGCTTAGTCCGGCATAGGCTGAGTTGACCAACAGCTCTACCGACTCCGTGGAGTTCATCACGCCATCAGAGAGGCTGCCTTGCGGCTTGTTCTCCAGAAAATCATCGCTACATGATGTAAGAGCGATTATAGCGCCACAGCTTATTGCGTAGGCTAATTTATTTATTTTCATCTTTTTATTCTTTATACGAGTTAGACTATGTTATTAGAAACCGAACTGGATGCCGAAGGTGAATTGCCGCGGCATGGCGTAGGGGTAGCCAAGGCCCTCGGGATCGGCGCCGCTGTAGCCCGTGATGGTAAACACATTCTGGGCCTGGAAGTAAACGCGGGCGTTGTTCAAGCGCAGTGTCTTCTGCACGCTTGTCGGCAGGGTGTAGCCCAGAGTGAGAGTCTTCAGGCGTAAGAACGAGCCATTCTCGATATGGAACTCTGACACTTCGTGCTCATTGTTGGCATTGTCAGTGGTCGGTGCCGGGGTGTCGCTGGTATAGACGCCGGTCTTCAGGTAATCCTCGTATGCGGCAGCGGCGTCAACAAGCGCTGTGCCGTGGTTGCCGTTCCAGCACTGAAACAGGTCGGTGTAGTACTTCGAGTTAACGAAGGCGTCACGGATGATGGAGTTGAAGAAGAGGCTCAGGTCAAAGCCTTTCCAGTTGGCACCGAGGTTGAGACCGAATTGAGCCTTGGGCAGGTCTGAACCCAGCCACGTGCGGTCGTTGTAGTTGATTACGCCATCGCCGTCGGCATCGACATAGCGGATACGGCCTACGCCGGGGCTACCAAATTCCACTTTGTATTTATTGCAATAGTCATCAACCTCTTGCTGTGTGCGGAACACGCCATCGGTCTTAAAGCCCATCCATGAGCCTAAGGGCTGGCCTACAAGGCTGTGCTCGCCGTAACCGCCGCCGTATGAATAATAGATGTCGTCAAGAAGGTTGGTAACCTCATTCTTCTGATAGGTGAAGTTAAAGCCTACTTCGTAGTTAAAATCACGGCCTATCTTGCTGCGCCATGTTATCTGGCCTTCAAAGCCCTTGTTGGTCATCTCACCACCATTGTACCAGCAGTAGCCGCCCTCGCCGATAGTAGCGATGTAGGGCTTCTCTACAAGCATATCCTTGGTGTCTTTGTAGAAATAGTCGAGTGACACACCCAGCTGATTGTTCAAGAATGACGCATCGATACCCACGTTGGTCTGATAGGTCTTCTCCCACTTCAGGTCAGGGTTGGTGGTGCGGATGCGATATGCACCGGGCGAGAGTGTCGTGCCGTCGCCGTTCATATTGTATGAACCGCGATTAAGGCTCATCAGATATTTGGCATAGAAAGCCTCGTTATCGATAAGGTCATTACCATTGACACCATATGAGGCGCGCAGCTTCAGGTCATACAGCCAGCTGCGAGTGTTGGCCATAAAGGACTCTTGCGAAATACGCCAGCCCAGTGAGAACGAGGGGAACCAATCATAGTTGTGGTCATGAGCCAGACGCGATGAGGCATCGCGGCGTATCGTCAGCGACGCAAGGTATTTGTCGTCCCATGAATAGTTGATTTTGCCAAAGCCGGAGAACATTGAGTAGTTTGAAGCGCCCGCGCCTACATTCTTGTTTGAAGTGACATTGTCGAGGTAGATGTAGTTGGGGTCTTCAAGCGCGAGGTCAGTGCCATAGCCATAGAAGCTCTCCGTGTGATATTTCTTTGCCTCGACACCGACAAGTGCCATGATTGAGTTCTTGCCGAAGTCGATGTTGTACTGCGCCGTATTGGTCCACACCCAGTCGGTGCTCTTGCTCGTTGACTGCGTCAGCTTGTTGACGGTGTCGCGAAGCCACGCAGGCTCAAAGACTTTGTTGACTTCGCTGTAATAGTTTACACCAAAGTTAGTCTTAATGATAAGGTTCTTGATAGGCTCTACCTGAAGGTAAGCGTTGCCGAAAACTCTCCAATACTCGTGGTTGTTGTTGGCCTCGTTTTCGATAAGACGCATCATATTGGGGGCATCGCCGAGCACATCATTGATTTGGTCAACATAGACACCTTCCACATCATACACCGCTTTGGCGGGGTGCTGCTTTACGGCATTCTCCTCTGCGCCGCCCGGCATATTGTGTGCCTTCCACCAGTTCACGGTAACATTACCGCCGGCCTTAAGCTTATTATTAAGGAAGCCATAGTCTGAGCTGAAACGGGTGTTGAGCTTCTTGTAGTCTGTGCCTTTGACGATACCATCATGGTCAAGCCAGCTGATAGTGAATGATGATGAACCGTTCTCTGTACCCTTCGAGAGACCCACCGTGTAGGTCTGCATCAGGGCCGTGCGGTGTATCACATCTTCCCAATCTGTCGTTTGCGGCAGCACATCGGCGCCATTGAGGTTCTTATAGGTCTGTAGCTGGGCCGTTGCACCGGTGCCATACACTGCTGACTGCGGGGTGGCGCCGTTATGTGCATATTTGTACGCGCTCCAATACACATCGCCCCACTGATAGGCGTCAAGCAAGTCAAGACCGCTATTGTATGTCTGTACGCTCAGAGTGGCGTCAAAGGTCACATGGGCTTCGCCTTTCTTGGCGCGCTTGGTGGTGATGATGACCACACCGTTAGCGGCCTGAGCACCATAGATGGCAGCAGAGGCGGCATCTTTGAGCACCTGGATTGACTCCACATCATTGCTATTGATTATTGTGCCGGGGTTATCGCGCGTCATCACGCCATCGATTACATACAGCGGGCCGTTGGCATCGCTGCGGAATGAAGAGGCGCCGCGGATTGACGTGCTGGTGCTCAGACCGCCGGGCGTGCCATCGGTGGTGATGGTCATACCGGGGACGCGGCCTTGCAGTGACTGCAGCACGTTGCCGGTCGGCGTGTCGGCCACATCTTTCATCTTTACTACTGACACCGATCCGGTCAGATCTGATTTCTTCTCTGCCGAGTATCCTACTACGACAATCTCGTCTAACAGGGCGGCATTCTCTTCCAGCTCGATGGTCATCGTCTCGGCTGCCGCTACGGTCTTTGACTTAAAGCCAACATACGATACTACAATGTTGGAGCCTTCAGGCACGACTAAGGTGAAATTACCATCGAGGTCTGTGGACACTCCCACATTGCTCTTTAGTTCTGAAATCACGCTCGCGCCAATCAGTGGCTCTGCATCTGTTGCTGACACAACAGTACCTTGCACAGTGATGTCTCGTGCACTTGACACGAACGCCACCAGCAATAGCAATAGTGCGCTTAGGGTTAATTTTTTCATGATGTTAAAATTATGGGTAAGAATTTGAAAATATTCTGCCGCAAAGTTAAGCCCCATCATATAATAAGGATAATAACTGATGTTGCACGCTATATAAAAATCTATGCAAAGAGTTAATTTTTATATATGATGCAACATTTATTATAGATTTTTCAGCCTGCCACAGACTCCTCTATCAGGCTATTACAATGAGTATTAACAGAAGTTGCTTATTTATAATGATATGTTTGCTGACCTATGACGCTTCAGCTCCACGACCCTTGCCCTATTGATGGCATCTTGCCCCTCCCGGCTGACGTCGTCACCGGTGAGTGAGCTGACACCGCCATCGCGGGTGGGCGAGGGGTCAAGGGGGCAAAGTGCCCCAACAGCCTTGTAGCTTATTTGCTTTGTTTGCCTTTACCTTCGCGTGTCTCCGAAGGGGTCTCGCCGTAGGCTTCGCGATAGCACTTGGTGAAATAGGCCGGCGACGAGAAGCCTATCTCATAGGCTATCTCGCTTATCGTCTTATCGGTCTTGATTAGCAGTTTCCTACCCTCTTTGAGGCGGAAGTTCCTTATCAGCTCCACCGGCGAGTAATTCGTCAGCGCCTTAATCTTGCGATAAAACTGCGAGCGCTCAAGGCCCATCTGCGCTGCCATTGCATCTACATTGATATCGGGATTGCCCATCTGCGGCTTGAAGATATCCAAAAACCGGTTGTAGAAGTCATTATCGATATCTGATTTGGGCAGGTGCTCGCGAGCTCCGGCCTTTGACGCATCGCCGGTCTTGCTCCACAAGTCTCTGATGCGCTTGCGGTTCTCGATCAGGCTCGCGCAGCGCGACAGCAGCACTGAGCTGTTGAACGGCTTTGACACATAGGCATCACACCCAGAGTCGTAGCACTGCACGCGCTGCTCGTCCATACCGCAAGCCGTAAGCATCAACACCGGGATGTGCGACGTAGATACCTCACTCTTTATTCGGCGACAGCACTCCAAGCCGTCAATGCCGGGCATCATCACATCGCAGATGATAAGGTCAGGCACATACTTGGCGGCTTTCTTTATGCCGTCTTTGCCTTTGTCGGCACATATCACATTGTATTTGTCGCGTAGCAGCAGCGATACAAGGGTCTGGATATCCTTATTATTGTCTATCACAAGCACTAACGGCAGCCTATTATCAAAGCTCACTTCGGCCTCTATTTCATCAAGCTCCGTGGCTGTCTCTTCTATCACATTGACTTCAGCATCTGATGAGCCCTTGGCATAGCTATCAGTGGCTTCTTCTCCGCGCACCAGCGGCAGCTCTACCGTAAACACCGACCCTTTGCCCGGGGCGCTCTCCACTCTTATCGCTCCCCCGTGGAGCTCTACAAAAGCCTTGCACAGCGTCAGACCTATGCCCGACCCCTCAGGGTGCTCGCGCTCCACCTGATAAAAACGCTCAAAGATATTGCCCAAGTCTCTCTCGGCGATGCCGATACCGGTGTCTGACACTTTGAGATACACCTTGTCGTCATTGGCATCACAGGTCACGGTGATAGTGCCATTGCGAGGGGTATATTTCATGGCGTTTGACATCAGGTTGAAGACCACTCGCTCTATCTTTTCGACATCAATAGCAGTGATAATACTCTTATTTTCAGGCACATCGATTTTCAGCTGTATATCACGCTTGCGAGCCACCGTGCGGAATGACTCCACCCAGTCTTTTACCACCTCGCCAAGATTAATCTCTATGCGTGTGAGCTCGAGCTTGCCATTCTCATATTTACGGAAGTCAAGGATCTGATTTATAAGGCGCTGCAAGATTTTTACATTCTTATTGGCCAAGCGCGTCAGCAACATCTGCTGGTCAGTGAGATTGTCGGCCTGGGAGAGCTGTGCCACAGGCTCGGCGATGAGGGTCAGCGGTGTGCGCAAGTCGTGCGACACATTGGTGAAAAACATAAGCTTTGACTTCGTTGCTGCCTCAAGTTGCTCATTCAGGCGCTTTTGTGTGTCGCGCTGCTCCTCAAGGAGCTTGTTCTTCTCTATCAATGCGGCCTGATGCTTGCGGTGCTGCCAATAGCTGCGCAGTATGAGAAATAACACGCCACTCAACAGCACGATAATCACTATGCTCGCATAAAACAACATCGTCTGCGACGAATGTTGCTCCCAATAGCTGTCAATCTGCTGCTTGAGGAGTATCATCTTACTCGTCTCTGCGCGCACCGTCTCGTATTGCAATAGCAAGATATCGGCATTGCTCAAATCCACGGCCGACGAATACGGTATCTGCACATCTCGCTCGTAAGGCTCGCCCTTGAGTATTGCCAATGCAGTCTGTATCAAGCGATAGCCCTCGGTAGGATACATAAATGTAGCATCTATCACGCTGTCGGCCACGGCCTTGATGCCTACCTCCGGAGCTGCATCGATACCGATAATCTTGATATCGTCACGCCCCAAGCGCTTAGCCACCGTCGATGCTCCTATCGCCATGCGGTCATTGTGGGCATATATCAGATCCACATCTTTATATATAGACAGCAGCGAGTCGGCTACCTGCACGGCATCTTTCTCGCGCCACCCGGCCGAGGCGCCGGCAAGCACCTCGCCTCCATACTTCTTAAACTCTTCGGTGAAGCCGCGATGTCGGTCGTCGGCCGGCGTCGAGCCCACAAGCCCGTAAATCTCGATGACCTTCTTGCTGCCGCCCACCAAGTGATTGGCATAACGCGCAGCCACGCGCCCAAGGCCCTCATTATCAACGCTTATCCTGGCCGTGTAGCTATCACCTATGATATTGCGGTCAAATATTATCACCGGTATTCCTCGCTCGTAAACTTCCTTGACGACAGGCGTCAGCTCGGCAGCTTCGTTGGGTGCTACTATCACTATATCAAAGCCATTGTCAGCAAAATACTTTATGTCTTCAATTTGCTTTTTACTGCTGTCATCGGCCGAGCGGATCTCTACCACCGCATCCTCATGACACATTATCTCGCGGTTGATTTCATCATTCATCTTAGTACGCCAATCGTCTTGGCTGCACTGCGAGATACCGATTTTATATTTCCGGTCTTCGCTACAGCCGCTGAGCGTTACCAGGGCACATAGCAGTAAAATGATTGGCGTTAGGCAATAATTGTATTTCATGAAATGGTCTGAGTGATGAACACATTCGTTGCGATGGCTATCGCTTGCAAAATTAATCAAATTTTCTTAAATCAAAAATTTTTCTCTCTGTATGTCACAGATTTAACATTTACCCCACCATTTACAGTGTATTAGTATTTTTCGTGTGTAACTAATAAAA
>JAEDNZ010000070.1 GCA_016302215.1 Muribaculaceae bacterium | reverse complement strand
TGTAATGTGTGTTTTGTGTGTTAATCGTTTGATGGTGCAAAGTTACGATGCGATGTATGGTGAAAATAGGACATTTTAGGGGGTGTGGTATTGATTTGTCCTATTTTTAACATTTGTTGGGTGCGGAGGGTAGCTCTGAGGGCATTGTGGTGGGGTAAGAGCGGAAAGGCTTTAAGGAATTTAAGGTTTTTTAAGGAACTATGGAGTGATAAGGGAGGGCTCGGAGCACTCGGAGCATTCGGAGCACTCGGAGAACTCGGAGAACTCGGAGAAGTCGGAGAAGTCGGAGCACTCGGAGAGTTGGCGTAAAGTGGTGATTTTTATGGGATTGGGCGAGGATCTTGTGGGCAAGGTGGCGTCTTTCAGACTTTATGCGTTGTAGCGGCTGTCCGAGGGCTGCGGCCGTCCCCGACGGCCTTGCCCCCGGCTAATGCACAGCGAGCCCTCCAGGCTCGCCGTGGTGACGGCTTTCAGCCTGAAGTTAGCGGCGGCTCTTGGTGGCCGCGGCCTCACGGCGCGGCGCGGCGGCCGGAGTGTGCGGACGCGATGTATCGCGTCACTACAAATTGGGGAGGGCGTCGATGGCGCGGGCGATGCGGGCGAAGATGTCGTCGATGGAGCCGTTGGCGTCGATGCCGCAGTATTTGCCTTCGGCGATGTAGTATTCGCGCAGGGGCGATGTCTGCTGATGATATACAGCGAGGCGCTGCTTGATGGTCTCTTCGTTGTCGTCGGCACGGCCTTCCTGCTGACCGCGAAGGAGCATACGCTGCATGAGGCAGTTTTCATCGACTTCGAGGCCTATTACGGCGTGAACCTTGGAGTTGTGTTCCTCCATCATGATTTTTAGCGCCTTGGCCTGTGGAATTGTGCGGGGGAAGCCGTCAAAAATGACGCCGGATTGCGCGGCGGCGGGTTCGTTGTCGAGGACAGAAGCGAGGACCTTAATCATAAGGTCGTCGGGAATGAGTTGACCCTTAGAAATGTAGCTATCGGCTATTATGCCGAGCTTTGTGCGGCGGGCGATGTGCTCTCTCAACACTTCGCCCGTGGAGATGTGGAGCAAGCCATATCGAGCCGCAATGCGCTCACTCTGAGTGCCTTTGCCGCTGCCAGGAGCGCCAAAGATAACAATATTCAGCATAATTATAAAATAGTGTAAGAATGTGTGTGTGCTTATTTTTCTTCTTTAAGAATGTAGATGTCGTTGAGATTTCGGGCCTTGCCATCGAGGTCGAGACCGAAGCCGATGATAAACTTGGTGGGAATCTCGAAGCCTACATAGTCAGGCTTAATGGGCCTTGCGAGTGCATCGGGCTTGAAGAGGAGCGTAGCCACCTTGATGTCCTCGGGTTTTTTGTCGCGGAGCTGATTGACGAGGCGGTAGATAGTGTTGCCGGTGTCAATGATGTCTTCGACGATGATGATTGTGCGGTTTTGGATATCATCGCAAAGGCCGAGCACCTCCTTAACGGCACCAGTTGAAGCAGTACCGCTGTAGCTTTGGAGCCTGATGAAGCTTATTTCGGCGTCGAGGCCTTCGACGGCTCTGAAGAGGTCAGAGGCAAAAGGGAAAGCACCGTTTAGGACACAAATGAAGAGGGGAGACTTGCCGGCGCAATCGCGCATAATGTCAGCGGCGATTTCATTGATGCGAGCATCGATGCGCTCTCGCGTGATATAAGGCTCAAATGTCAAGCCTTGATATGTGACTGTAGGTTTCATTTAGAAAAAATTATTGGCGCAAAGTTAATAATAATTTTTGAGTTTTGCAGGTAAGATATTTAATAAAATTCAAAACAAAGGGTAAAATGGCAAAAAGCCGGAAATTAACGGTGTTGGTATTGTGTATGCGAGAATTTTTAGCTACTTTTGCAGCGTAAAATGAAGCGATATGGAGCATCGACAAAAGCCAGTCATATACCAACTGTTACCGCGATTGTACACCAACTACTGCGAGCACCCGGTGCCGAACGGCTCCATAGCGACCAATGGATGCGGCAAGCTCAACGGCATCACCGATGAGATTTTGCGCAACATCAAGGACTTAGGCGTGACACACGTATGGTACACGGGCGTCATAGAGCACAGCCATGACGCCGACTACACACGCTACGGCATATCGCGCAACAATCCACATGTGGTGAAAGGCAAGGCGGGCAGCCCGTATGCCATCACCGACTATTATGATATAGACCCGGACCTGGCCGAAGATGTTGAGCACCGCATTGACGAGTTTGAGCGCCTTGTGGAGCGCACGCACCGCCAGGGTATGCGCGTGATAATCGACTTTGTGCCCAACCATGTGGCACGCGAGTATCACTCCGACGCCAAGCCGCGCGGCATCGAAGACTTTGGTGCGGGCGATGACACGGAGATGATGTTCTCGCCGCGCAACGACTTTTATTATATCACTCGCCAGCTGTTCTCGCCATCGGTGAGCATGGGCAGCGGCTCCGATGCATATATAGAATTCCCGGCGAAGGCGTCGGGCAATGACTGCTTCACGGCCTTTCCGGGCGTGAATGACTGGTATGACACGGTGAAGCTGAACTACGGCATCGACTACGGCAACGGCACTCGGCATTTTGACCCGGTGCCACCGGTGTGGCTTAAGATGCTGCACATCTTGCGCTATTGGGCATCGAAGGGCATTGATGGCTTCCGGTGTGATATGGTGCATATGGTGCCTACTGAGTTTTGGCATTGGGCGATACCACAGGTCAAGGAGACCTACCCCGATGTGGTGTTCATCGCCGAGATATATGAGGTGGGGCTTTATCGGCCATATATTTATCACGGGGGCTTTGACTACCTGTATGACAAGGTGACGCTGTATGACACGCTGCGCGGGATAGAGTGCGGCAATGTGTCGGCGGCGGCCTTGACGTCGTGCTGGCAGACGGTAGATGGCATCAACAGCCGTATGCTCAACTTCCTTGAGAACCACGATGAGCAGCGCTTTGCGTCGGAGCAGTATGCGGGCGATGCGTGGCGTGTGGTGCCGTCGCTTGTGGTCAGCGCCATGATAAACACGGGCGCTATGATGATTTACGGCGGCCAGGAGCTTGGCGAGCGCGCCGATGAGGCCGAGGGCTACAGCGGACGAGACGGACGCACCACGATATTTGACTATTGGAGCATCCCCACGGTGCGTCAATGGCTCAACGGCGGGCGCTGTGACGGAGAGCTGAGCTATAAGCAGCGTAGGCTGCGCGAGCTGTATCGCAAGGTGCTGACGATGTGCAACAGCGAGGAGGCGGTGCAGCGGGGCTTGTTCTTTGACCTGATGTATGTCAACTATGACAATCCGGGACTCAATCCCCACCGGCAGTATGCCTTTATGCGCGGCAGCGAGCGCGAGACGCTGCTGATAGTGGTCAACTTTGACACCGAGGAGCGAGAAGTATCGGTGAAGATACCGCGCCATGCCTTTGAATACCTGAAGCTCAACGAGGGCAGCGTGAAGGCTCGCGAGCTGCTCAAGGGGACGAGCGCCGTCAAGGAGCTGTCATCGTTGCGACCATTTGTCACTATGGTGGGCGGGCGCAACGCGGTGATATGGAAGATAGTCAATGAAGATATAGGCAAGGCCACTGCCGAGCCTCGCAGACGCAAAAGCGCATCGGCTGACAGCGCCCCGACTAAAATCAAGAAGAAATAAAAAATCCTATATTATTCACGGTATAATATCAAATTACTGAACAATGGAACAATCGCTTCCTCCTTTCAAAATCTTTGCGGGTACCAATTCTCGCTATATGGCAGAAGAAATATGCCAGGAATTAGGCGTAGAGCTCGGTAAAATGAACACCCAACGTTTTGCCGACGGCGAGTTTGAGGTGTCGTATGAAGAGTCAATTCGCGGTCGCGAAGTGTATCTTGTGCAATCGACATTTCCCAACAGCGACAATTTGATGGAGTTACTGCTGATGATAGATGCCGCCAAGCGCGCGTCGGCGAAGTCAATCGTGGCAGTGATACCCTACTTCGGGTGGGCACGTCAGGACCGCAAGGACAAGCCGAGAGTGTCGATTGCCGCCAAATTAGTATCCGACCTGCTGACGACCGCGGGCGTTGACCGCGTCATCACGATGGACCTTCACGCAGACCAGATACAGGGCTTCTTCAATGTGCCTGTTGACCACTTGTATGCCTCGTCGGTGTTTATCCCCTACATACAGTCGCTCAATCTGGACAACTTGGTGATAGCTACGCCTGATGTGGGCGGCGCCAAGCGCGCCAACAACTATGCCAAGTATCTTGATGTGCCCTTGGTACTGTGTCACAAGCAGCGTGCCAAAGCCAACGTGGTGGCCAATATGACCGTGATTGGCGATGTACAGGACAAGAACGTGATACTTGTAGATGACATGGTAGATACGGCCGGCACGATTACCAAAGCTGCGGACCTGATGATGAGCAAGGGCGCCAAGAGTGTGCGTGCGCTGTGCTCCCACGCCATCATGAGCGACCCGGCATCAGAGCGCGTAGATGCGTGCTCGCTGTCAGAAATGATATTCACCAACTCCATACCCTACAATAAAGACTGCAAGAAGTGCACCATCATCTCAGTGGCAAAGCTCTTTGCCGACACCATCCGTCGGGTGCACTCTAACGAGTCTATCTCATCGCAGTATCTTATCAAGTGAGCAAAAAACAGACAACAACAACGACAGACACAGACATACCGACAAGCGACGGTGTCAGCACAGCGACACACGTCGCTGTCGGTGTGAATATACATAAGCCCTACCGGCTTGCAATCAGCAAGGAAGCACTTGCCGAGCTGCCGATGGTGACATATGCCGGCGGCATCACCATCGTGGAGAGCGAGGATATGGTGCGGGTGGCACTGCGCGAGCTTCGCCGTCACAAGATAGTGGGCTTTGACACAGAGACCCGGCCATCGTTTCACAAAGGACGCATGCACAAGGTGGCGCTGATGCAGCTCTCCACGCGCGAGCACTGCTTCCTGCTGCGGCTCAACAAGCTCGGCGGCATCTCGGAGGCGCTGAAGGACTTTCTTGAAGACACTGCGGTGACGAAGATAGGGCTGTCAGTGCACGATGACTTCAACTCGCTGCGGCGCACACGTCAAGACCTTGAGCCGCAGGGGTTTGTGGAGATACAAGAGTATATCAAGCGGTTCAATATCACAGACATATCGCTGCAAAAGGTGTATGCCATAGTTTTTGAGCAGCGCATCTCCAAAGCACAGCGGCTGACCAATTGGGAGTCAGAGACGCTCACTGACGGGCAGCAGGCCTATGCGGCTCTCGATGCCTGGGCGTGTCTGCACCTATATGACTATCTCAGCGGGGGATATTTTGACCCGAGCAAGTCACGATATCGCATAACAGAGACCGATGACGAGCAGACGCCGCTGTCGGTGGCACAATAACATCCGCTACACACAAATCAAACGATAAGGTAAAAAAACAGCAAAAACAACTACGATATGAAAGCATTACTAATCATTCTCGATGGCTGGGGCATAGGCAGTGAAAGCCACAGCAATGCAATATACAGCACCCCCACGCCATATTGGGACTATCTGCTCAGCACCTATCCTCACTCACAGCTTCAAGCCAGCGGCGAAAACGTGGGCTTGCCCGACGGGCAGATGGGCAACTCAGAGGTAGGCCACCTGAACATAGGCGCCGGCCGCGTGGTGTATCAAGACCTGGTCAAGATTAACAAGGCCATCGGCGATGGCTCCATCTTGGAGAACCCTCAGATTAAGAGCGCCTACGAGTATGCAGCACGCACGGGCAAGTCACTGCACCTGATGGGATTGACCTCAGACGGCGGCGTGCACTCCTCGCTTGACCACTTGTTTGCCCTCTGCGACATAGCCAAGCGCTATGAGCTGAAGAATGTGTATCTGCACTGCTTTATGGACGGTCGCGACACCGACCCCCGCAGCGGCAAAGGCTTTATCGAGCGCGTGCAAGCACACTGCGAGCAGAGCGCCGGCGTGATAGCATCAATCATCGGACGCTACTACGCTATGGACCGCGACAAGCGCTGGGACCGCATCAAAGTGGCCTATGACCTGCTCATCAACGGCGAAGGCTCACAGGCCACCGACATGGTAGCAGCCATGCAAGCCAGCTACGATGCCGACGTTACCGACGAATTTATCAAGCCTATCAACAACGCGAGCGTTGATGGCACCATCAAGGAGGGCGATGTGGTGATTTTCTTCAACTACCGCAACGACCGCGCCAAAGAGCTCACGTCAATCCTCACCCAGCAAGATATGCCCCAAGAGGGTATGCACACGATAGCCGGCCTCCAGTACTATTGCATGACGCCGTATGATGCATCGTTCACCGGCGTCAACATCATCTTCAACAAGGAAGATGTGAGCAACACGCTGGCCGAATATCTGTCGGCCCAGGGCAAGCACCAGCTGCATATCGCCGAGACCGAGAAGTATGCCCATGTGACATTCTTCTTCAACGGCGGCCGTGAAGCGCCGTTTGACGGCGAAGACCGCATCTTGGTGCCGTCGCCCAAGGTAGCCACCTACGACTTACAGCCAGAGATGAGCGCCTACGAGGTGAAAGACAAGTTAGTAGAGGCACTGCGTAGCGGCAAGTATGACTACGCCGTAGTGAACTATGCCAACGGCGACATGGTGGGCCACACCGGCATCTATCCGGCGATACAGAAGGCCGTTGAGACCATTGACAACTGCTTGCATGACACCGTGGAGGCCGCCAAGGCGTCAGGCTATGAGGTGATAATCATCGCCGACCACGGCAATGCCGACAACGCAGTCAATGCCGACGGCACGCCCAACACGGCGCACTCACTCAATCCGGTGCCGTTTGTGTATGTCACGGAGCGCAAGGACGCCACCGTCAGCGATGGCATTCTCGCCGATGTGGCTCCGTCGTTGCTGCATATCCTGGGTATGCCTCAGCCCAAAGAGATGACCGGCCACGACCTGATAAAGTAAGCACAGTCACAGCCCTAAGGGAGTAATCCCCACCGGGGCAAACGCCTAAAGCCTGCCGCAGTATATCACACCGAAGCTGCGGCAGGCCTTAATTTACAATACGTTTTACAATAAGTCCAATTGGTCTAAAATAGGGCTGTAAGTTATTGTCAGCTGAAATATTATGCGTATATTTGCAGTCGCAGAGCCAAGGATGTATCTGCCTATCCTGTAATATGTTTAAAGCAAACGTCACAGTACAACGAGACACATTTTTTACACTACAAGCAACACTATGAAAGCAATCCACAAGATTATCATCATCGGCGGCATCGTGGCCGCCCCGGCGCTGACGAGCTGCGATGGCGCCGGCCAAGGCACAACGGGCGACAACGTGATATCCTTTGCCGAGCTCAACGCCTCGCGCGCCTATATCCTTGAAGGGTCAGCCGAGGACTTTATGCGCAACTCTGACCTCGTATGCTACGACTCAGTGTCGATGATGATACCCACGGCCATCAAAGGGCTGAATATCAGCGAGCTGCAAGACTCCATCTTGTCAGCGGCCTTTGACACTATCAGCGGCGACCACACTGCTGCGATGAACAGATATCTCGACGCCCAGGCATCAAATATGGGCTACACTGCCAAAGCGATAAGCCGCGACAGCGTAGCCATAAATCTGTATGAGGCCGATGGCTACACCCTTATCACCGGCGAGGTAGTGTCAATGACGGGAGCGATGCTGACCTACAGCGTGACCAACTCCAGCTACTCGCCGGGCGCGGCGCATGGCATGACCCATCGGCTGTATCTCAACTTCTCACTCAGCGACGGCAAGGTCATCAAACTTGGCGACCTCTTCACTGCCGATGGGCTGAAGGCGTTGCCGGGTGTGATACAGAGCCAAGCCGACAAGATGACCTCCACACTGGGCATCACGTCAATCACAGAGCTGCCGGCCTATGACAATTTCTTTATCACGGCGGCCGGCGACATCGTGTTTGCCTTCCAGCCCTACGAGGTGGCCTCGTATGCCCAAGGCGAGGTTAAAGTGCCCTTCTACGCGTATGAGTTAGCGCAATATATGACGCCATACGGGCTAAAGATATTCAATATGCAGGGCATAGAAGGATTGTGATTTAACACGATTTAACCACTGCAAGTGTAATTATTTGGCTTAAAAAGCGTCTAAAGATTGTAAACGAACCCACGACATCATAACACCAAAAAACAAATATTCAGCAATGAAGAAAATCTTACGTCGCGGCATAATGCTGATAGCAGCATTACTGACCGCCGGACTTGCCTCGGCGCAGATGCCCGGAGAAGTCCCCACGATGCCTACAGACAGCGCGGTGCGCGTAGGCAAACTGCCCAACGGCTTGACCTATTATATACGTCACAACGAGACGCCCAAGGGTCAGGCAGATTTCTATATCGCCCAAAAAGTAGGCTCGGCGCTCGAAGAAGACAGCCAGCGCGGCCTGGCACACTTTTTGGAGCACATGTGCTTCAACGGCACGGCCAACTTCCCCGGCAATATGCTGCGCGACTGGCTTGAGGGCATAGGCGTGAAATTCGGCGCCAACCTCAACGCCTACACCTCAGTAGATGAGACCGTTTACAACATCTCCAACGTGCCCGTAGCGCGCAAGACTGTTCAAGACTCGTGCTTGCTGATTCTTCACGACTGGGCATGCGACCTGACCCTTGCACCCGAGGAAATCGACAAGGAGCGCGGTGTAATTCACGAAGAGTGGCGCCGCAGCATGGTAGGCCAGATGCGCATCTTGGAGAACATCCTGCCCACCATCTATGACGGCGACAAATATGGCTATCGCCTGCCTATCGGCACTATGGAGGTTGTTGACAACTTCCCCCACCAGGTGCTCGTGGATTACTACAAGACATGGTATCGCCCCGACCAGCAAGGCATAGTAGTGGTTGGCGACATCGATGTGGATTACATCGAGGGCAAGATCAAAGAGATGTTTGGCCCGATACAGATGCCGGCTAACGCCAAAGAGCGCGTGTATGCGCCGGTACACGACACCAAGGGCACTATCTATGCTATCGGCAGCGACAAAGAGCAGAGCAACGCCATGGTGCAGATAGCATTCAAGCAAGACCCCATGCCTCGCGAGCTGCGCAACACGCCGATGTACTATCCGTTTGAATATATGTCATCATTAGTAAGCTCAATGCTCAACAGCCGCCTCGAGGAGCTGGCTCAAAAGCCTGATGCCGAATTTGCATACGCCGGC
>JAEDNZ010000069.1 GCA_016302215.1 Muribaculaceae bacterium | reverse complement strand
TAGATATAATCTGCGAGGATTACATATTCATGCCGCCATCTACTTGGATTACCTGGCCGCTAACATACGATGACATGTCGCTTGCGAGGAATGTAGCCACGTTGGCGATGTCTTCTACTTGGCCGGCGCGGCGCAGAGGTATCTTCTTAGCCCACTCGGCGCGCACATCATCAGGCAGGGCAGCCGTCATAGCGGTCTCGATAAAGCCGGGAGCTATGGCGTTGGCACGAATGCCGCGAGAGCCCACTTCCTGGGCGATGGACTTGGCGAGGGCGATAAGGCCGGCCTTTGACGATGCATAGTTTGATTGACCTGCATTGCCGTGTACGCCTACTACTGATGCCATATTGATGATAGAGCCGCTGCGCTGACGCATCATTATGGGCAGTGTGGCGTGGATAAAGTTGAATGCCGATTTGAGATTGACATTGATTACGGCGTCCCATTGCTGCTCGGTCATACGCATCATCAAGCCATCTTTGGTGATGCCGGCATTATTTACGAGGATGTCGATGCGACCGAAGTCTTTGTGTATCTCTGCCACGATATCGGCGGTCTGAGCGAAGTCAGCCGCGTTAGAGGCATAGCCTTTGGCTTTCACGCCGAGGGCGGCGATTTCGGCTTCGGTGGCCTTGCCGTTCTCATCTATCACTAAGTCGGTAAAAGCGATGTTTGCGCCTTCGGCTGCAAATTTCAGCGCGATAGCTTTGCCGATGCCGCGAGCGGCGCCGGTGATGAGCGCTGTTTTTCCTTCGAGAAGTTTCATAATAATATGCTGTTAAATGTATTGTTGTATAGTCGTTTATATTCTGATTAGGAAAGCGCCTTCTGAATAGCCGCCTCCAAATACACTCAGGCCGATGTTTTGCCCATGGGTAAACAAGCCTCTGTTTTGCGCGAACACCAAGGCGGCCGAGGCTGAGCCTGTGTTGCCCAGCTCCTCAATGTTGGAGAGGAAATGCTCTTCGCCAAGCTCCAATTGGTGTGCCACTTGCATCATGATGCGCTTGTTGGCTTGATGGCAGATGATATAATCCAGCGTTGATGGTGTCAGCCCAAAAGGCTCAGTCACGGCATTGAGGGCATGTATCATGTGATGGCAAGCGTTGATAAAGACGTCACGCCCATCAGGCATCATGATACCATCTTCCTTGGGACGCAGCTTCACTCCTTCGGGGCCGCGCCCTACATTGCCCAGGCCGAGCGTATGCACAGCCAATATTTGAGGCTCATCGGCAGCCTGAGGCTCTACGGAGAGGAAAAATGCCACTGCGGCATCGCCCCATAGGTGGCCACATTTGGGGTCGCTCTCGTTGGCGTAGTATGAGTTATGCTCCGAGCACACGAGCAGCGCTTTCTTTGCCTTGCCCATAGCAAAATATCCTTCAACAATCTCCAGGCCATTGACAAATGACGAACAAGCCGACGAGGCATATACTGCCTTCATATCGCTGATATCGTGTCGTCGCTGCAGCTCATGAGCCAGCGTTGCCACGGTGTCGTATGGCGAATATGATGCCGACACTATCAGGTCAATGTCTTTAATATCGTATGGCAGTGTCTTCAGTGCATCATCAACGGCTGCAAATCCCATTGAGTTATGGCCTTCGCCTTCGCCGGCGCGTGAGCGTGTGCTGATGCCGGTGCGCTTTACTATCCATTCATCGGTGAGTCCATTAATGGGCGTAAAATAGTCATTGGGGATGCGTGCCTGCGGTATGTAGTAACCTGTTGAGTTGATATACATATTTGTATGTGATTTGATTAGATTGATATGTGAGTGTTATAGGTTTTCGATTGTATGTGTATTCTCGTCATCGGGCTGCTTGATGCAGATGTCTGAGATTATGAAATCTATAAAAGCCACTCGAGCTTCAGATGACACCGGATATTGATAATTATCAGTATCGGTCATTTCAATTGCCTGCATGCAGCTGATTACAAATTGCGATAATTTCTCGCAACGGTCTTTACGGAAAACGCCGACGCTGACGCCCTCGGCTAAAAGCTCGTTGAAAAGCGTCTTTTCTTTCTCCACCACAGATTTGCGTATGCGCTCCATACGTCCGAAATCCAGCTTCAGCAGCATCTTGATTGATAGATACGATGATTGCTGAGGGGCGGTGTGCTCAAGGCGCTTAAGCATAAGCTGTCGCAATCGGGTCTCCACCGGAGCATCGCTCTTGACGATCTCGCGCAAGGTGGTGACGATACGGTCACTCTCGCTTTCGATGACGGCATCATATATCTCGCGCTTGTTCTTAAAATATGTATATATGGTGCGGCGTCCCTTATCCGATGCGTTGGCTATGTCGTTCATCGTTGTATGCTCCACGCCTTTGTGGGCAAACAACTGCCGAGCCACATCAATCAACTTTTCGCGAGTCTTGACAACCATGGTATAAATTATTGCACAATTTTTTGATTTTCGCGCAAAGTTACGAAAAATATTTGAGTCATACGGGGTTAGTAGCCTTGTTTTTGCGCATTTTTGCCTTAAATGCGCAATTTTTTCGTTTATATTCCATATTATGTTTCTTTTTCACACTATATGTCAATCTATGTTAATTGTTGCTGACGGGCTTGCTATCAATGATGAATGTTCGTAAATTTGCAAACAACTTTTCCGACCCACTCTATCATCACTATGACATCAAAGGAATACACCCCCGAACAAGAGCAGTTAGCTCGCTTTGCCAAGGCGTTGGCCCACCCGGCGCGTGTGGCCATATTGCAGTTTTTGGCTCAGCGCAGCAATTGCTATTTTGGCGATATTCATGAAGAACTGCCGATAGCCAAAGCTACCGTGTCGCAACACCTCAAGGAGCTTAAAGATGCAGGATTGATACAAGGTGAAATCGAAACACCTAAAGTCAAGTACTGCATAAATCCCGACAACTGGGCATTGGCGCGTGAGATGCTTGACGGTTTCTTTGCTCCTGGTAAATGTGATGGCAACGGTTGTTGCTGCTGACGTTGTGGATAGATCGCTTCGATAATTTTTTATAAAAATCGTTCGTAGTTTTGCGAAATACAAACAATCATTATATGTTACGGAATATGAATAAGGTAATATTAGTTCTGCTAATGGTGTGTGTGATGGCACCGATGGCTTTTGCGAAGCAGCTCGATAAGGATTATGTGGAGGTCATTTACTTCCATGGCAAGCAGCGTTGCCCCACGTGCATCGCTATTGAGAAGAACACGCGCATGGTTATCGACTCTGATTTTGCCAAACACAAAAAGTCAGGCAAGGTAAAGTTTCGCATCATTGACATTTCCACAGCCGATGGCGAGCGCGAAGCTAAGAAGTATCGTGTCACATGGTCTTCGCTATTTGTCAATCGTGTCAAAAATGGTGATACCACTGTCAATAATCTCACCCAAGAGGCTTTCAAGACGGCACGCGCGCATAGCGATGTCTTCCGGCAAGAGCTAAAAGAGGCTATCAACGAAGCTCTTAAATAATAGATATGGAATTGCTGCAATCACTGCTTGACAATAGTGACACGCCCATCGTAGTCGCCTTTTTGTTGGGCCTGCTCACTGCGGTGAGTCCCTGCCCTTTAGCCACAAATATCTCGGCCATCGGATACATCAGCAAAGACCTCGGACACATTAAGCAGACATTTATCCTGGGGGTGCTATATACCGCAGGTAGGGTCTTGGCCTATACTATCTTGGGAGTGACATTGATAGTGATGCTGCGCTATGGAGTAGATACTTTTGAGCTGCAGGCCGCTGTGTGTAAGTACGGCGAGATGTTGCTGCCTCCCGTGCTGATATTAGTGGGCGTCATTATGCTCATAGGGCATAAGCTGCCACTGAGGCGATGGGGTATGGGGGTATCTGTTGATGCAGAGCGCTTTGCCGGCCGCCGGGACAGTCTCGCTCTCGGCGTAGTCTTTGCCTTGGCGTTTTGCCCCACCGCGGCAATGCTGTATTTTGGTATGCTGATACCGATGGCGGCCTCTGAGCCTGATGGGTATATTCTCCCGGCTGTATATGCTATCGCCACCGGCCTCCCGGTAGTGGTGGCGTCATGGATCTTGGCATACAGTGTGGCAAATATCGCCTCGTTTTACCGCAAAATGCAGCTTTTCAGCAAATGGTTCAATCGCATGGTGGCTGTTATTTTCATAAGCATAGGTATATACTATTTAATCAACATTTATATATAATATAAGATATGGATAAGAATACTACCGACACGGCCGGACGTAAAGGCTTTTGGGCTTCATTGTTTGGCAAACGAGATATCTCGGCTCAGAATATCAAGATGGCTTACACTCCATCATCGGCCGATATCAAGGAGATAAAAATCTTGGGCCCGGGGTGCGCCAAATGCCGCGCTTGCTACGATGCCGTAAAGCGCGTGACGGCAGAGGCCGGTCTTGACGCGACTATCGTCAAGGTCGATGACATTGCTGAAATAATGACGTACAATATCTTAAGCACACCGGCTATCGTCGTTGACGGCAACGTGGTCTCAAAAGGCGCTGTGCCCTCTGACGCTCAATTGCGCCGCCTCTTAGGCATCGAATAGCCTCCGCTCACCACCCTTTCCCTCCATTTACTGCCGCGATTATGATACAGAGCGTTGCCGATTGGGCTGTATATCAATTGATCGGACTTGATGCCGACACTCACATAGGTGCTGCCCTTAATTTCTTTGTCTATGACACAATAAAAATATTGATTTTGCTTTTCACCATCAGTGTGGTAATGGGCATTATCAACACCTACTTCCCTATAGAGCGTCTGCGCAATTATCTGACAAATCATAGGCTATATGGCTGTCAATATCTGTTGGCCTCGCTGTTCGGAGGCATCACGCCCTTTTGCTCATGCTCATCGGTGCCTTTATTTATCGGTTTTGTCAAGGGCGGCATACCTTTGGGGGTGACATTTTCTTTTCTAATCACGTCGCCGCTGGTCAACGAGGTTGCCGTGGCTATGTTTTTGGGCGCTTTTGGTGTCAAGGTCACTATCATATATGTAGTGACCGGCATCGTCTTGGGCATGGTCGGTGGTTTCGTGCTTGGCAAGATGCGTCTTGACCCATACCTCACCGACTGGGTGAGTGATATTCAGCGACAGTCGGCCTCGCAGCCCGTCATAGACGGCGCTGCCGGCAGTCCCTTTATACATCGTCTGCCATCAATAGTAGCGGGAGCGTGGAGCATAGTAAAAGGTGTGATTCTCTATGTAGTGATAGGCATCGGCATAGGAGCTGCAATGCATGGTTTTGTGCCCGACGGCTTCTTTGAAGAGCATTTAGCGCATGACAATGTATTTGCGGTGCCACTGAGCGTGCTATGCGCCGTGCCATTATATTCCAACGCAGCAGCCATAGTGCCCATAATCGAGGTATTCGTGGCAAAAGGCATTCCGTTGGGCACAGCCATTGCATTTATGATGGCCACGGTGGGGCTGTCAATACCCGAGGCAGCGATGCTCAAAAAGGTGATGACATGGCGATTGATAGCAATTTTCTTTGCTACAATAGCTGCCTTTATGATTATCTCGGGCTATATATTCAATGCCGTCATCTGAGTGGCGTGATGATGCCGGCGGCATAACCGAGGTCACTGATAGCGTGAGTATATCTCGATAGCTCTCGATTGTGCATTAGCAAGGTTGGCCGAATCGGTCACTGCCGTGGCATACTTCTCTATCGGCGGGATTTTCACGCGCGTGCCGGGCGCTATACGGTCGGGATGACCGAGGTGGTCAGCATTCTCCAGATAGATATATACCCAATACTCCATGCGGCCGTAATACTTGCGTGACATCGTGGTCAAGAAGCGCGACTTTGTGATAGTGTCATATCGCTCAGCCGCCGGCTTCGGCTTGGATATCGTTGTGGCGATGGTGTTGGTGTTGGTGTTGGTGATGCTATCCTTGGGTTGCGACATCACGCTTGCCGTATCGGCCGGCACTGCGGCGCTCTCATCGACCTTACCCACGATACCATCGTGGCTTGACATATTGCCCACATAATATCCGGCTGCAAACCCTATGGCGAGAGTCAGCACACACCACAGCCATGACCATCGCCGCTTTCTTTCCGGCTCGGTGGCGCTGTATTCCGCCTCTGCCTCGGGAGCATCATCAGCCTCAACAGCTATTTCAGTATTATCCTCGGCTGTGCTTTCGATCTCCGCCTGGGCATCGGTATCGGCTGACACATCTGCCGCAGGAGCTGCTTCGGCAGTGTCTTCAGCCAAGTTCGCCAGGGTCTCCTCTGCTGCCGGCTCATCGTCAGGCTCTGTCTCGCCTGCCTTCTCAGTAGGTAGCGGCTCCACCTCATCGCTATAATCGTCAGGTAGCTCCACCGGCTCAAAAATGGCAAATGCGGCATTAACACGCGCAGCAAGCTCAGCCGAAGCCTCAAAGGTAATAGGCTCGGTAGGCTCAAAGGTGCCTATCTGCTTGATTGTGACCTTCTCGCCTTTGGCAAGCGCTGTCTCTATTAGCGTCACAAACTCACTGACAAAAGCTGTGGCCGTAGCCTCATCGGTGCCGGCTGTTTTTGCCAGGCCACTGATGATATGAGGCAATGCTATCGTATTATTCATGAGCCATCATCTTTTTTAGTCGCGACCCGGCCTTAAAAGAGATGCTCACATGCGGTGGCATCAGCATCTTACGGCCTGTTGCGGTGTCTGTGCTAATGTGTTCATCAGTCTTTGAGGCCTCAAAGGTGCCGAAGCCCGGGAGCGCCACGGCATCAAGTTCGGCACAGTTATCGCCGATTACAATTGCCAGGGCATCGATGAGCAGCGTCACATCATGGCTGCTTCGCCCCATGGCGCGGCTCAGATTATTTATGAAGGTCTTATTTTCCATGTCAAGCGTTGTGTGGCTGCAAAGTTACTCATTTTTTCCTGCAATTATCACTTTTGCCCTCACTAAGTTTTTATGATTGACAAAAATTGCGTAACTTCGCACTTGCGTTGCACGTCGGTTTTTATAAGCTACCACGCGCCATATTCATCACTAATACAAATATACACCTATATTTAATATGAAACCGTCAATACCTAAAGGCACGAGAGATTTCAGCACATTAGAAATGTCGCGCCGCAATTATATTTTCGACACTATTCGCACTGTATTCGGCCTCTTCGGATATAGGCAGATAGAGACGCCAGCCATGGAAAATCTTTCTACGCTGATGGGCAAGTATGGCGAGGAAGGCGACAAGTTGCTTTTTAAAATCCTCAATTCCGGCGACTTCCTTGCCGGGGCTGACCCCAAACTGCTGCAAGAGGCTGACTCGCTGCACCTCACATCGCAAATTGCTGAAAAAGGGCTGCGTTATGACCTCACCGTGCCTTTTGCTCGCTTTGTGGTTCAGCACCGCAATGAGTTGCAATTCCCGTTCAAGAGGTTTCAGATACAGCCCGTGTGGCGTGCTGACCGGCCGCAAAAGGGGCGTTACCGCGAGTTCTACCAATGCGACGCCGATGTCATCGGCTCGGATTCGCTCATCAACGAAGTAGAGCTGCTGCAGCTCATTGACGAGGTCTTTGCCCGGCTCGGCATCAGCATCACCATCAAGCTCAACAATCGCAAGGTGCTTGCCGGCATCGCCGAGCTGATAGGCTCTCCCGACAAGCTCATTGACATCACCGTAGCCATTGATAAGATTGACAAAATAGGCATCGACAAAGTCAACGAGGAGCTGGCAGAGAGAGGCCTCTCGCCCGAAGCTATCGAGGCCCTGAGTCCTATCCTCACCATCAGTGGCTCTGTAGAGGAGCGTCTCGCGCGCCTCAGCGAGCTGCTCGGCCAAAGCGAAATAGGCCGCCTCGGCGTTGACGAGCTGCAATATGTATTGTCGCACACTGCAGAGCTCGGATTGCGTGCCACGCTTGACCTCGATGTATCGCTCGCCCGTGGCCTCAACTACTACACCGGCACCATTATCGAGGTCAAAGCCAACGATGTGGCTATAGGGTCAATCACCGGCGGTGGCCGTTACGACAATCTCACCGGCGTCTTCGGCCTGCCGGGCGTTTCCGGTGTGGGCATCTCATTTGGTGCTGACCGCATCTACGATGTGCTCAATGCTCTCAATCTATACCCCGCAGAGTTGGCTACAGCCACAAAAGTGCTGTTTGTCAACTTCGGCGCGCAAGAGGCTGCCCGCTCTATGGCTATAATCAAGCAATTCAGGGCAGCCGGCATCTCTGCCGAGATATATCCCGACGAAGCCAAGATGAAAAAGCAGATGACCTATGCCAATGCCGCCGGCATACCCTTTGTTGCCATCATCGGCGAGACCGAGCTTGAGGCCGGCACCATCACGCTCAAGGACATGGTCAGCGGCACTCAGGAGCAGCTCACCGCCCTTCAGGCCATCGACAAGCTCGCCTAATGACCGGCTCACGGGCTAACCATCTCAGATTGACACATCGTCAAGATTGACTATGTGATGTATTACGGCAAACAGCGTCAGGCCGACCGTGGAGTGTATGTCCAGCTTGGCGCTGATGTTGCGCCGGTGTGTGGTCACGGTGTGCACGGAGATACACAGCGCGTCAGCCACTTCCTTGTTTGACAGCCCCGTAGCTATCAGTCTTATTATATCGCGTTCGCGCTCGCTCAGCGCCGATAGTTTGTCGCCATCGGTGTCCGGGGCGCAGCTGTCATTGCCATCTGACACTCTGCTCTGGAGGCATTGCACCTCAAGGCGCTCCACCGCCGGCACAAATATCTTATCCTCAACCTCGCAGTGGCTCACCAAGTCTCGCTCCACATCGATGATATCATACAGCGCCGACATGAGGGTGTCGCTTCCCGTGGTCCCCGGATAGTAGCGTATTATCACATCTTTGAGGTCAGCAAGACGCGTGGCTATCGCATCGTGGTGCGATGCATACACCTCGATACTGAACTCTGCCGACCGATATCCGGCAAGCAACTGCCTGACATATCCGAATACCCGGGCATTCTCATATTCCATGTGTGCTCTCACCTCCTGCACATACTCATCATAAAAGCGAAGCACCAAAAAGCCTACCTCGTCTGGCGACGAGCACCCTATCACGCTGATGAGTCGCCTGCGTATGTCAGGCAACATAAAGTCAAGAAAATAGCTGTGAGCGCGCTGCAGATAACCCATCAGCTCAGTAAGGCTGACCGTGTCAATGTCGGCCGGCCGACCACTGATAAAATTAGCTACACACAGCAACGTGGGCGTGTCAATGCCTTTTGCATCGCATACCTGAGCCACCGTCTTATTGCCAAAGCCGAGGGCTATGCCAAAACGGCTTATCACTTTGAGCAATAGGCTATTATCCGCTATCAAATCGCGCATACGCATCGCGCTGTTGTAAGGCAACA
>JAEDNZ010000068.1 GCA_016302215.1 Muribaculaceae bacterium | reverse complement strand
TTCAACGCCGGCTTCGGTCGCACGCAAGGTATGGTCATCTTCAATGTATATCCCATTCCCAAATGCTCATTCTTCGTGGCTGCCGGTGCCTACTTCGGTGCCAAGAGCCTCGTTAAGCTCAATGCCCAATCTGACGAAGTGGCCGAACTCCAGCGCCAAGGCCTCGTGAAGGAAGTCACCGTCGAAGGCTACACCCTACCCCTGGAGGAAGGCGGTATCATCCGCGGCAACCTCAACGTCAGCAGCTTCCGTCCCTACATTGGTCTCGGCTGGGGCCGCTCCATCCCCAATAAGCGCGTCAACTTCAACGTGGAGTTAGGCGTGCAATTCCACGGCCACCCCAAGCTCATTGACATCAACAACAATGAGATACCTCTTGGCAACACCGCCGAAGGAGAAGACGTTGGCGACGATATCCAAAAGATTATGGACAAGATCACCGTGTGGCCCGTACTCTCTTTCCGCATCAGCGGTAAGATTTTCTAAATCAGCACATTGACACACCCCATAGCGGCGAGGCGGCTCACAGCGAGCCGGCCTCGCCGTTATTTTTATCTAAAATAACAGGGCGAGGGTCGGCTATGTCGTATTTTTTCGCTAATTTTGCTAAATAATACCTCCATCAATATGAAACGAGTTTTAATCACTGCATTAGCAGCGTTAACATACGCCTACGTGGCCGCTGCCGCCTTGTCGTTTGGCAACACGGCCAAGCCCGTCATCACCATCACTCCCGAAACCACCTCCGGCCTCGATGCCATCTACGCGCTGTGGACCACCGAGGGCGTCACCGCATCATACACCGCCGAGGCCTCCGGCACAAATGCCACATGGGCGCGATACTCCAACCTCGGCGGCGCCTATGCCGAGCCCATCACCAATGTCAGCTACAGCGGCCGGCAGTCAACCATCACCCTCGATGCCCGCGATATGGGCTATATCATCGAAGACGGCGGCCGCCAGCACTGCTTCTGGATTGTAAACTATGCCGACCACGCCGCGCGCCTCGAGAGCCTCGCCCCGGACGCCGAGCAAGACTGCGACCGCGTCACACTATCGTTTGCAGGATATGCTGACCGCATCACCTACTACTCAATCAACGGGCGCGCCGCCGAGCTGAGCCGTCAGATGACGCTTGAATACAAGACCCTGGTCTGCGACGAAGAAGCAATGACTTACAATCAGACCACCACCACTGAGGAGATTGACCACATCACCACTACGCTCTCGGCGCCGGCACCTCTGTGCGACACCGAATTTACACTCACCGGCGACCGCTTCCTCTCAAAATGGGGCATCGCCCAATCCATCACCTCGCCTTCTATCGCCGCCCACGCCGTGGCCGCGCATACCAAAGCCGAGCAGCAGCTGCGCGAAGTGGAAAACGAGCAAAAGCCCTCCGACAGCGAATCCCTCGGCGGCTCGGCGCCCTGCGAGATAACATTCACCGCCGCCGTCTCTGATGCCGCGATATTCCACGAATGGCAGATGGCCAAAGACCCCGACTTCGGCATCCTTGACAACACCTTCACCGACCTGGAGCTGGCATACACCTTTCAAGACCAAGGCACCACATACGTGCGCTTCAGAGCCGCCAACGCCGACGGCACCTGTGAATACCTCAGCGACACATACCAAGTATTCGTGGGCGAGTCTGACCTCAAATGCCCCAACGCCTTCTCGCCATTTACCTCGCCCGGCGTCAACGACGAGTGGCGCGTGAGCTACAAGTCAATCATCACCTTTGAGTGTCACATCTTCAACAAATGGGGCACCAAGATGGCCACCCTCACTGATCCATCACAAGGCTGGGACGGCCGCTATGCCGGCAAAGAGGTGCCCGCCGGCGTGTATTACTACGTCATCAACGCCGAGGGCGCCGATGGCAAGCAGTATAAGCTCTCGGGCGACATCAACATCATCGGCTACTCTTACAAAGGCGATGCCGCCGGCTCTGACGACACGAGCGGCGATGCCGGAGCTGCCGACACCCCCGCCACCGCCGAGTAGCCCCACACGGCCGCGCCATCACTTATCATCATTTGTCACACACCTATTCATCACCAATCTATCATAATGAAACTGCCCATCATCATAAGCCTCACCGCTGCCATCGCCGCCGCACCCCTGCAGCTCGGAGCCACCACCCCCACCCACTCCACCGTCTATGCCAGCATCTACAGCCCCTCAATACCCGCTCAGGTCACCCTCTGCGGCAAAAGCATAGACCTCGACCGCGTGGATATGTACGAACGTCTGGACCGCGAGCTCACCGCTATCATGTACACCCACGGCTCCACACTGCTGGTCATCAAGCGAGCCAACCGCTACTTCCCCCTTCTCGCGCCCATCCTCAAGGCCAATGGCGTGCCCTCTGACCTGCTCTACCTCGCGTGCACCGAGAGCCTGCTCAACCCGCGCGCCATCTCGCCTGCAAAGGCCGCCGGCATCTGGCAATTCATGCCCTCCACCGCCAAAGAGTATGGGCTCGAAGTATCTGACGAGGTAGATGAGCGCTTCAACATCGAGAAGGAGACCGTGGCCGCCTGCAAGTACTTCAAGCGCGCACTCGCCAAATTCGGCGACTGGCCCTCGGTGATGGCAGCCTTCAATGGCGGCATGGGACGCATCTCCTCCGAGCTGGAAGCCCAGATGGGATCTGATGCCTTTGACCTCTTTCTCACCGAAGAGACACAGCGCTACCCCTTCCGCGTAATCGCTTACAAAGCCATCCTTGAGGCGCCCGCCTCGTTTGGCTTCAAGCTCGCCGCTGACCAGCTCTATTTTCCGCGCGAATGCACCACCGTAGAAGTCTCCGGCCCCGTGGAGGACTGGGCCGTGTGGGCACAACAATATGGCATCACTTACTCAGAGCTGCGCGACGAAAACCCATGGATTAGAGCCAAGAAACTCACCAACAAGGCCGGCAAGACATATCAGGTGCGTGTGCCCTCGCGCAAATCACTCTCGCGCAAGTCGCAGCATAAGCCCATCTACAATAAGAACTGGGTAGCACGATAATCTCCCACCGCCCGTTCTCACCCACACCACCCCAGCTCTATGTCCGGCAAGAAAACGAAGTCACCCGCACCGCCAGCTACCACCGACAGCGCCGCCGAGGCCTGCGTCTCGGTGATTGGCGCCCGTGTCAACAACCTCAAAGACATCGACGTCGAAATCCCCCACAACGCCCTCACCGTAATCACCGGCCTCAGCGGCAGCGGCAAGTCATCGTTAGCCTTCGACACCATCTTTGCCGAAGGGCAGCGCCGCTACATCGAGACCTTCTCATCGTATGCTCGCGGCATGCTCGGCACCTTTGAGCGCCCCGACGTGGATAAGATCAGCGGCCTATGCCCCGTCATCGCCATCGAGCAAAAGACCATCAACCGCAATCCGCGCAGCACCATTGGCACCGCCACCGAGATTTACGACTTCCTGCGTCTGCTCTACGCCCGCATAGGCCGCGCTCGCAGCTATATCTCCGGCGAAGAGATGGTCAAATACACCGACGAGCAGATTGCCACACTTATCATCAACAAATACGCCGGCCACAAAATCTACATCCTCGCACCTCTGGTCAAAAACCGCAAAGGCCACTACAAAGAGCTATTTGAGACGCTCCGTAAAAAAGGCTTCCTGCGTGTACGTATCGATGGCGAGCTCACCGAGATAACACCCGGCATGAAGCTCGACAGATACCGCAACCACTCAGTAGAGCTCGTGGTAGATAGGCTCAAAGTGGCATCTAAAGACGAGAACCGCCTCCGCGACACCATCGCCGATGCTCTCGAGCAAGGCGACAAAGAGGTCATGGTATATGACACCGACACTGACACCCTCGCCCACTATAGCCGCCACCTCATGGACCCCGCAAGCGGCATCTCATACCGCGAGCCCGCGCCTCACAACTTCTCATTCAACTCACCGCAAGGCGCCTGTCCGCGATGCAAAGGCCTCGGATACGTCAACATCATTGACCGCGACAAGATTATCCCTGACGACAGCCTCTCTATCCACGATGGCGGCATCGTCCCCCTGGGCAAGTATAAGGACAGCATGATCTTCTGGCAGATTGCAGCCATCTGCGAGAACTATGACTGCACGCTCAAGACCCCCATCTGCCGGCTCCCCGACGATGCCATCAACGATATCCTCAACGGCACCGATGAGCGCCTCACTATCAAGACTGAGATGCTATCCACCTCAAACTACTTCGCCTCGTTTGACGGCCTTATCAAATACATTGAGATGCAGCAAGACGATGACGCCGGAGCCGCCGCTAAGAAATGGAGCGGCCAATTCTACTCGCGCGTCACATGCCCCGACTGCAACGGCGACCGCCTCAACCGCGAGGCCCTACACTTCTTCGTCGATAACAAAAACATAGCTCAGCTATCGCGCCTCGACATCGCCAAGCTCTACGACTGGTCATGCAACGTGGAGTCAAGGCTATCACCCACAGAGCAGAAGATTGCCGTAGAAATCCTCAAGGAGATACGCACTCGCTTGGGCTTTCTCGTAGATGTGGGCCTCTCCTACTTGCAGCTATCACGCAGCTCCGCCACCCTCTCCGGCGGCGAGAGCCAGCGCATACGCCTCGCTACACAGTTAGGCTCAGAGCTGGTCAATGTACTATACATCCTCGACGAGCCTTCTATCGGACTGCACCAGCGCGACAACATAAGGCTTATCAACTCGCTCAAGCAGCTGCGCGATGCCCACAACACCATCATCGTCGTAGAGCACGACCGCGACATTATGCTACAGGCCGACTATATCATCGACATAGGGCCGGGCGCCGGCCGCAAAGGCGGCAACGTGGTCTTTGCCGGCACGCCCGGCGAGCTGCTCAAGAGCGATACGCTCACCGCTCAATACCTCAACGGCCGGCGCAGCATACCCATACCCCCGACACGACGCACCGGCAACGGCAAGGCCATCACGCTGCACGGCGCCGTAGGCAACAACCTGCAGCACGTGGACCTCTCAATACCACTCGGCACCCTCACCATCGTAGCCGGCGTGTCGGGCAGCGGCAAGTCTTCGCTAATCAATGCCACGCTCCAGCCCATCCTCTCGCAGATGCTCTATCGGTCGGCCACGCCGCCGCTGCCTTACGACAGCATCGAGGGCACCGAGCACATCGACAAGGTAGTCACCGTAGATCAGTCACCGCTGGGGCGCACTCCCCGCTCCAACCCGGCTACCTACACCGGTGTCTTCAACGACATACGCAACCTCTTCGTGAGCCTCCCCGAGGCCAAGATACGTGGTTACAAAGCCGGGCGCTTCTCCTTCAATGTCAAAGGCGGCCGATGCGAGAGCTGCAGCGGCAACGGCTATCGCTCCATCGTCATGAACTTCCTGCCCGACGTGTTAGTGCCCTGCGAGGTATGCCACGGCAAACGCTACAACCGCGAGACCCTCGAAGTAAGATACAAAGGCAAATCAATAGCCGATGTCCTCGACATGACTATCAACCAAGCCGTAGAGTTCTTTGCCGGCATACCCACCATAATCAAGAAAATAAAAGTGCTGCAAGATATAGGACTCGGATACATCAAATTAGGGCAGCCATCTTCCACCCTCTCCGGCGGCGAGAACCAGCGCGTGAAGCTCGCCACCGAGCTGGCAAAGAAAGACACCGGACGCACTCTGTACATCCTCGATGAGCCTACCACCGGCCTACACTTTGACGACATCAACACGCTGCTGGCCATCCTCAACAAGCTCGTGGACCGCGGCAACACCGTGCTGGTTATCGAACATAACATCGACGTAATCCGCGCCGCTGACTACGTCATCGACATGGGCCCCGGAGGCGGCGATAACGGTGGTCAAATCATCGCTCAGGGCACACCCGAGGAGGTGGCTATGACAGATTCGCCTACGGCACCTTTCCTACGCGACTAAAATTTAACAATCTTTCAAACACTTACGATTTCTACATTTTTACCCCTCAATTATTTCGGTTTATCACTATAACATCACAAAAATCAATCAAAGATGCCTCATTATAGGTGATATAAAACCGATTTATAAGCATACCACCTTTTCAATGCCCTCCACAACAATTTGCAAATTAGCATATTATGACTATCTTTGCATTGAAAAAGTAAACATCGGCTAATAGTAAAGATTTTTCATAACGATTTTAATCTGGAATAGACATATTATCTAACATTAAGTACTATGTGTAAGTAAGGAAGGGATGACCGTGAGGCCGGCCCTTTTCTTTTTATCAAAAGCGTATATTTCTGATTAACAAATGGTTGCAATCCTATTGATGCAGCACTATGATTACAACGCAGGCGCGGCACACCGGCCTGAAGTGACCGCTAAAATATAAGCCCGGAGGCAAACACCAGATACGGCGTCATCGTTCCTGCTGAGGCCCATTGTAGCTCTATGCCGCACAATGACCTAAGCATCATTGTCACATCAAAGCCGGCTGCGCCAAGCGACAGACGCATCGCGTCCGGGCATCTGCAGGGCAAGCCCTCGGCGCGATGGCAATCCTCGCCGCACTCCCTGCACCGCCCCACGCCCACAAGAGCACGACCGCCGGTCAAGCGCTCGTATTCAAGCAAATAGCCTTTGATGCGCTTACACTCGGCATTCACCACCATCTCAGCAACGTCAACGCCATCGGCGATATGTGACTTATTCACCTCTATCTTTGACACGACAAAGGCAAAATGGTCATACCGCCCAAAAGCCTCGCCACACGGCTCACCACTGAATGGCGGGCAACAATACGATGACCCATAGTTGTTGCAGCCCTCACATAATCGCCACACAGCCTGAGGGCGATAAAAATGCGAGACGCAGTCGCTGAGCTCTAAATCACAAACCACAGTCTCAGCGACATACGCCCCGCATCGGAAGCTGCGCGGTAGCATCACCTGCATAGCGCTATCTTGCGGCTTTGATTGCCGGCCGTCACGATATATATGCCGGCGGCTACATCATCGCCGATAGCATAATCATAGACATCATCATCAATCAAAGCCTCTGCTATGACTGCGCCCGACAGCGAGCGCAATGTCATCGCCTCGCCGGCATGCCCGCTTATCCGTATTACTCTATACATCAAGCCGATAGCCTGCACAGAGCACTCCGGCGCTACAGCAATGCCGCTGCTACCCGTCTCGTGAAATACCGGTAACGACGGAAACCAGTAATTCGAAATCATAGGATAATCCTTGATGGTAGCGCCGTCAGGCGAGCATCGGCGCATTATATACGTGGGGTCGGAAAAACCATGAAACAGCGACATATACAGCTCGCCGCTGACAGGGTGCGGACGCATTGAGCAGCCATAGAGCATCCAGCCGTCGGCATCGTTGTCAAAATCCACTATCAGGCGCGCCTCTTTGGTGGCGAGGTCATAGCGATAGATCTTTGATTGGGCAAACCAGCTGTTCTCGCCGCCATTCCAATAGAGGGCGTCATCGGTCGCTGAGGCGCAAAAGCCGTCAGGGGTCCACGCATACCACGAATTGGCGGGCGGATACACATCGTCGGGCAGCGCCAATACTTCAGTGTCCAACGTCACCGGATTGACGCGCAACAATGCTCTATAAGCATCGCCCAGCCCTTGAGTGTCAGCGGCTACACTGACATAGAGCATGCCGTCACGCGCCTTGACCACCGACCCGATGCCGGCGCCGTCAGCCACCCTATCCATCGCCAGCTCGGCTATTAGGGCATCGCTCGCCGCATCTATCACCAAAAGGCCCTTGGACTGATGCGCTACAAACACGCGGCCATCTGTATAGACCATACTGCCGCACTGACCTTGATACAAAGCCGAGGCATCAGGATTAGCAGTGCCTTCAATCTGCGAGACAACTTGCATGGCATCAATGTCAAAGACCCACACCCCATTGCTCGTAGAGATATAGCCCTTGTGCTCATCGATGCCTACAAAAGCGCGGCCATCACACACAGCCCCGGAGGCATCGATACACTCGCTCTGATACACCATCTGCATCGTTGTGGCATCGGCTACCGTGATGCGGCCGCCGGTGATTGTAGCTCCAGGGTCCTTGGCCTGCTTGGAGATGATGTACATGAGCCCATGGTGTATAGCGCCATACTGCGCGGTGCACCCGAGCTCGCAGCCAGGATTTTCGGCCTGAAACACTCGGTAGCTCCAATAATCGCCGGAGGCATTGTCAGGGTCGAGATGATTGATAGTGGAGTTCTGATGCCCATACCAATCTTCATTGACCACATAAAAGCCCTGCGAATAGTCATTGCCGGCCGTAGCCACAACAGATGTGGCTACGGCTGCAATGATTGCTGCTAAAAATCTTATATCACGCATAATGGTTACTTAACGTACACCTTAGATGCTTCATTACCACGGCGCACGACATATACATGGCCGGATTGCGGCGACGCCACTCTCACGCCCTGCAAGGTGTAGTATTCGGCTGCGGCATCAGCATCGAGGATCTGCACATCGCTGACGCCCTCGGCCTCGGTAACGGTCATTATCACTTCATAACCGGTAAACGACACCTCAAAACGATAATATCCGGCGGCGATTTCAAAGGAGTTCTCGGTATTCAACGTCAGAGGCATCTCGTCATTAAGCGCCACGGCGAGATTTGTCGATGACGCGCCATAACGCACACCGGCATTTACCTCGTCCCAGGTGCCGCGGCTATCGGCAAACGCAAAGTATCCCTTGCCATTGCCGCAGTCATTGACCGCACCTTCAAAGCTGAATACATCACCCTCCTTGGTCATCTCAATTGCTTCGGCGGGATTGAAATCGGTATTGTCAATATGACCTATGGCATACAAGGCGAGCGGCGCCTCGATGGTCTGCAGCGTGTATTCAGCAACGGTTTCATCGCTCACGGCATAACCATCAGCCACGGCGATGGCGCGTATCGTCATGTCGCTGTCGATAACGATTGCATCGTCATACAGCGTGGCGGCCTCGGTAGGCTCGCTGCCATCGGTAGTGTAATAGATAGCGGCGCCCTCGGTGTCGCTGCTGATGTTCACCACCGTGCCCTTCAGCACAGTGCCGGAGGCCACGCTGAAGACAGGAGCGGCGGCTTGCGGTGCTTTCACCTCCACGCTGATGGTCTGCTCTGACACGCGGCCGCGCGAGCTCAGCTGCAGCACCACGGCGGCAACGCCGGGGTGCACCGGGGTGATGGTCAGCACGCCATCGACAATAGCAGCCGAGGCTGCTGCATCTGCAGGGCCTTCGGCGAGCGTCACAGTGATAAAGCCGTCAATGTCATCGGCATCATGGGTCAGCGCTGCAAGCTCAAAAGTGCGAGCGACGGCATCATCAGCCTCAAAGCATTGGTCCTCAATGTCAACGGCAGCGCTATATGTGTCAGGCAACACAGGCATAGCCGGGAACCACCAATACTGCGAAAGCTCTTTCAC
>JAEDNZ010000067.1 GCA_016302215.1 Muribaculaceae bacterium | reverse complement strand
AGCCGTATGCCCCTCACCCTGGTCGTAGAGCGCGTGATTGAGGTAGCCACCGAGCACGCCAACGCCCTCAACATAGGCTACGCGCGCCTGCTCACTCACGGCATAGGCTGGGTGCTCAGCCGCATCAATGTGGAGATGGTGCGATACCCGCTCATCAACGAGCACTATACCGTCACCACCTGGATAGAGAGCTACAACCGGCGCTTCAGCGAGCGCTGCTGCGTGATGCGCGATGCCCAAGGCATGCCGCTGGCGTTTATCCACACCACATGGTGCGCCATCGACATCAAAAACCGCACGCTCGCCGACCTGCAGTCGCTCGAGCGTGACGCCTTCCCCTGTGCCGACGCCGCCGATTGTGTCGTGAGCCGTGCCTCCCGCATCGCCGTCAGCGACGAGGCCGGCGCCGAGCGCGAGACCTACACCTTCCGCTACTGCGACCTCGACTTCAACCGCCACGTCAACACCGTGCGCTATCTCGACCTTATCCTCAATCACTGGCCGCTGCAGCACTACGATGCTCGCGGCGTAAAGCACCTCGACATCAACTTCAGCCACGAGTGCTACTTCGGCGAGACGGTGGAGTTAGTGGTTGAGAACGTGGGCGATGTCTCTACATGCGAGCTGCGCCGCGGCGCCACCAAGGCCGTGGCAGCACGCATAGTATGGACCGACAATCAAAGCCTACACCACTAACTACAATTCACCCCTTCCCTCCTATAACGTATAATCCCCAACCAATCAATTTCATAGCTTTATGGCAACAATGAATTTCGGCGGCGTCAATGAGACCGTCGTCACCCGTGAAGAATTTCCCCTCGACAAAGCTCGCCAAATACTCCAAGGCGAGACAATAGCAGTGCTCGGCTACGGCGTGCAAGGCCCCGGGCAGAGCCTCAACCTGCGCGACAATGGCTTTAACGTCATCATAGGCCAACGTCCCGGCAAGACCTACGACAAAGCCGTGGCTGACGGCTGGGTGCCCGGAGAGACACTCTTCAGCATCGAAGAAGCCGCACGCCGCGGCACCATCGTGATGTGTCTGCTCTCTGACGCCGCCGTGCTCAGCGTGTGGCCCACCATCAAAGCCGGCCTCAAGCCCGGCGATGCCCTCTACTTCTCACACGGCTTTGCCATCACCTGGCCTGACCGCACCGGAGTGGTGCCACCCACCGACGTCGATGTCATCATGGTAGCGCCTAAAGGTTCCGGCGCCACCGTGCGCTCGCTATACCTCGAAGGCCGAGGCATCAACGCCTCCTACGCCGTGGAGCACGATGCCACCGGGCGTGCCTTGGAGCGCACCCTCGCCCTGGGCATAGGCATAGGCTCGGGATACCTCTTTGAGACCACATTCCACCGCGAGGCCATCAGCGACCTCACCGGCGAGCGTGGCGCCCTCATGGGGGCCATACAGGGCCTCTTTGCCGCTCAATACGAGGTGCTGCGCGAGCATGGCCACACGCCCTCCGAGGCCTTCAACGAGACCGTAGAGGAGCTGACACAGTCACTGATGCCATTAGTCGCCGCCAAAGGCATGGACTGGATGTATGCCAACTGCTCCACCACCGCCCAGCGTGGTGCCCTTGACTGGAAAGACCCGTTCCACGATGCTATCAAGCCCGTGATGGAGCGTCTTTACGAGAGCGTGCGTTCAGGCCACGAGGCACAAATCTCCATTGACTCCAACTCCAAGCCCGACTATCGCGAGCACCTCAACGAGGAGCTGCGACAGATGCGCGAGAGCGAGCTGTGGCGCACTGCCGAGACTGTGCGCAAGCTCAGACCCGAAAACAATTGATGCCCCCCGGGCCTCCTCTCTCCTATATGTAAAGCCACGGCGCGACGCCCCCTGCGAGGACGCCGCGCCGCTGCATTTCTTTATCATAACACCATTATTCGGCGGCAAGCGGCGCCTGCGCGTGCATATAGTTCAGCACGATGGGTATCACCTGCGCGTCATAATCGGCAGCGCCGCCCAGCAATGAGCCGTAGGAGCCGAGATTGTCGGCATTGAAGCCGTGATTAGCACCTTCGATGGTGTAGAGCGTGGCGTCAGGATAGGTCTCTACGGCTTTCTCAGAGTAAGATATCTTCACTATGAAATCGTTGGAGCCATGCACTATTATCACCGGGCGAGCAAAGCCGCCGATATTGGCATACACATCGTAGCCGCGCATAGCATCGCAGAATGCCTCGCTATAGCTCATCATGCCGCCCATGCCCGTACCGCCGGTGCCGAAACCGCCATACTGGTCCATCAGCGCTATAAGGTCAGGGATATTAAACGCGGGATAGAACAATATCAGCCCGGCAAGCTCAGTCTGCGTGTCTTCAGCCGTCAGGGCTGCTACCAGGCCTCCCTGGCTTGAGCCCAAGACAAAAACCTTGGAGGCATCAACGCCGGCATTGGTTTTCAGCTCGGCTATTACAGCCTTAAGGTCATCGACCTCGGTAAAGACTGTCATATCAGCCGTGGCTCCATCGCTGCGACTGTCATCGCTGCCGCCGCAGAAGTCAAAAGCATAGGCACAATAGCCGTCGGCGGCCAGCGCCGTGGCGTAGGCGTTCATAGCATCAGCCGTCAGCGAAGCGCTGTGGGCGAGTATCACCGTGGGCAGCGCCTCCGTCGCGGCCACGGCGGCAGGGCGATATAGCTTGCCGTAGATTTGGCTGTCGCCCTTGTGGCAATACAGCTCAGTCACTGCCACCTCCTGCTCCGGGGTGTCAGGCTCATCGGTCGCCGGCAGGAACTCTATGTGGCTGATGTCGGCCATTTTATATGTGATGGGGTCACCGCTGACCGGATACACCACTATCGATTGGGCGGCGGCGCTCAATGCTGACGCCACGGCCACGCTGATTATGAGAGATTTGCGTGTCATTATCTGATGATGAATTTAAATGTTGCTATTTCCGTTGATACCACATATATGCCTCGCGGCAGCTCAGGCGATGTGTATGCCCCCGCTCCGGTGACGATGGCACCGGAGCGCATGCGCCCGTCAATTGCCGCTATCTCCACTGTCGTGCCGGCCTGCAAGCCTGAGATATGCAAGCGCGAGCCCACAACGGCAAAGGTGGCGCTGCAAGCCTTATTGACGGCGATGCCGGCGCCATCGCTGCTGAACTCAAAGCGAGCATAGGCTGTCAGCGGCAGCTCCACGCTGCGCGAGGCGCTGCTGATTACCATCTCGCTGTCTGTAAAGCTCACGGTCACGCCTGCCTCGCCAAGATTAAAGCGCAACTCCTCGCCCGCGGCTGTGGTGACAACCACGCTGCGATAGTCGCCGGAGGCCGACGCTCGCACTGCACACATGCCCACAAGCACTGCGCACACCATGATTAGTAATTTCACCTTCATAATAATTAGTCTTTTATTCAGAGTTAAGTGCGTGTAAGTGGCACAAAGGTAATAAAAATGCCGCAGCAGGCGAAAACTTTAACACTTCAGGCTTTATTGGTGGCATATCGCGGCCGGTGGCGTGATATTTCATCAATTATTTGTATCTTTGCATTTTGAAATGGCAAAACTGAACATAGGACTCGACGGGAAACGTGCCGTATGCAATATGACGGGGCTCGGGAATTATAGCCGATATGTGGTGGCAGCGCTCTCAAGCTGCTATCCCGACAATCATTATCGGCTGTATTCGCCGCGCATTGCCGACAATCGGCGGTTGCAGCCACTGCTGAGCCGCCGCAATGTGGCTCTGTCAGCGCCGGCATCGCGCACCGACCGCGTCTTCAGCTCACTGTGGCGCACCGTGTGGATGCCCGAGCAGCTACAGCGCGATGGCGTGGACCTATACCACGGCCTCAGCAACGAAGTGCCGCTGACTATCGAGCGTGCCGGCATAGCCTCGGTGGTCACCATCCACGACCTGATATACCGCCGGCAGCCGCGCGACTACTCTGCCATAGACCGCCGCCTCTACGATTTCAAATACCGGCGCTCGGCTCACATAGCGCGTCGTATCATCGCCATCAGCGAGTGCACCAAGCGCGATTTGGTCAACGACTACGGCATCAACCCTGACAAGATTGATGTGATATACCAGGGCTGCGACCCTATATTCGCCGCGTCGGTAAGCTATGAGCAGCGCGCCGCGATAAAAAGCCGCTATGGCCTCGCTGACCGATACATAGTATGCGTAGGCACCGTACAGCCGCGCAAAAACCAGCTCCTCGCAGTAAAAGCCCTGCGCGCCCTCCCCGCCGATGTGCAGCTCGTGATTGTAGGCGGACGGCAAAAGGCGTATGGCCGCGAGATTGACGAATATGTGGCACGGCACGCCCTGGGCAGCCGCATCAAGTGGCTCGAGGGGGTGCCATTTGACCATATCCCGGCGCTCTACGCCATGGCGCAGATGTCGGTGTATGTGTCGCGATACGAAGGCTTCGGCCTGCCCGTGGTGGAGTCGCTCACTACCGGCACTCCGGTGATAGCGGCTCGCGGCTCGTGTCTCGAAGAGGCCGGCGGTGACGGAGCCTTATATATCTCACCCGATGATGCCGACGAGTTGGCGGCGGCGGCAACGACCCTGCTGACTGACAGCTACAAACACCGGCGCCTCTCAGACCGCGGCCGACGCCACGCCAAACGCTTCTCCGCTAATGATTTTGCACGACTGACAATGCAGGCGTACACCAAAGCTTTGCTCACGTGACCCGTATATAAAGATTAAGACATATATATGAAGACAGTATTTATAATTGGAGCCGGCGGTTTTATCGGCGGATTTATTGCCCGAGAGGCTTTGAGCCGCGGCTATGACACCTATGTGGGCGTCAGAGCCTCTACCTCGCGCCGCTATCTCGACGACGAGAGGCTTCACTTTGTGGTGCTGGACTATGACGCCTCGCCCGACAGTATGGCTGCCGCCCTGCGCGATGCAGCGCCGGCGGCCGGCCGATGGGACTATATAATATGGAACCTCGGCGCCACTAAATGCGCCAACTTTGCCGACTTCAACCGCATCAACTACGGCTATGTCAAGACCTTCGTAGAGGTGCTTCAGGCTGAGAATATGGTGCCCGATAGGTTTCTGTACATGAGCTCGCTGAGCGCCGTAGGCCCCTGCGACGAGCGCAATTACAGCCCCATCACGTCGCGCGATATACCCCAGCCCAACACCCGATATGGACTATCCAAAATCAAAGCCGAGACGTACCTCGAGACAGTGCCTGACTTCCCTTGGATTATCTTCCGCCCCACCGGCGTATATGGACCTCACGAGAAGGACTACCTGATGATGATACAGTGCATCGACTCCGGCTGGGATTTCGGCGTGGGATACCGCCGGCAGCTGCTCACGTTTATCTACGTCGATGACCTCGTCAACGCTATGTTTGACGCCATCGCCGCCGGTGTAGTGCGCCGCAAATACATCATCAGCGAAGACCGGGCCTACACCCAGAGCCAATTTCGCACCATCGTGGCCAAGGCGCTCGGCAAGCGCTTTGTGATACCCGTCAGGCTACCCCTATGGATGGCCTATGTGGCTTCGGTAGTAGCCGAGAAGTGGGCGGTGGCCAAAGGCAAAGCCTCCACGCTCAACCGTGATAAATATAAGATTATGCGCCAACGCAACTGGAACTGCGACATCTCCGATGCACGGCGCGACTTCGGCTTCACACCCCGCGTGTCGCTTCAAGAGGGCATTGCTCGCACCGTAGAGGCCTATAAGTCACAACACCATAAGAGGAATAGTAAGCTATGAAAGCTCCCTGGTGGTTTGTTGTAGTCCTGATAGTAGTGTCGCTGCCCGTATTGTTGCAGCCTGCGATGCTCATTGATATGGAAGATGGCAGCTTTCGTATCTTCGTGTGGCTATTCCCCTTATATGTGGTGATATCGGCCGTGTGCTCTTACCTCACTTACAACACTCGTCCTTACCTGTCATGGATATTGGTGGCGATGATGGTGCTAACTGATGTGGCGATGTGGGTGCTCACTATGTTTCTCAACAGCTGATGACTGACATTGACTCATACATAGCTGAGCATATTGACGCCGAGCCCCCCGCGCTCCACGAGCTCTATCGCCGCACTCACCTTACGCGCCTGTATCCCCGCATGTGCTGCGGCCATGTGCAGGGACGCATCCTCAAGATGCTCACCGCGATGATACGCCCGCAGCGCATCCTCGAGCTGGGCACATTCTCCGGATACTCTGCGCTGTGCCTCGCCGAGGGCATGCCTCAGGGCGCCGTGCTCCATACCATAGAGATTGACGACGAGGCCGAAGACGCCATCAGGCAAGCCCTCGATGCCTCGCCGCGCGCCGCTGACATCACCCTTCACATCGGCGATGCCCTCGACATCGTGCCCCGATTGCCGCACCAATGGGATATGGCTCTCATTGATGCCAACAAGCGCTACTACATAGATTATTACCGCATGCTCAGGCCACTGATGGCTCCCGGCGGATTTATCATCGCCGACAATACTCTCTGGGACGGCAAAGTCACTGACCCTGACGCCACTGACGCCCAGACGTGCGGCATACGCGACTTCAACGACCTCATCGCCGCCGACACCTCGGTAGAGAAAGTTATGCTGCCACTGCGCGATGGCCTCACCATCATCAGATGCCTCCCTAAATGAAAAAGAAAACCATACGCGAGCTCAACCGCCTATCCATCGACCAATATCGCAGCGCCGACAAGACACCTGTGGTGATGGTGCTCGACAATGTGCGCTCGCTCAACAACATTGGCTCTATCTTCCGCACCTGCGATGCCTTTGCCGTGAGCGAGCTGGTGCTCTGCGGCATCTCGCAGACACCCCCCTCGGCCGAAATCCATAAGACCGCTCTCGGCGCCGAGGACTCGGTGGCGTGGCGATACTTCTCTGACACCATCGCCGCCATCGCCGCGCTCCGCGCTGACGGATACACCATCTGCTGCCTCGAGCAGGTGCACCGCAGCATTGCCCTTCAGGACTTCGCTGTGGAGCCCGGCCGCCGCTACGCCATCATTGCCGGCCACGAGGTCGATGGCGTCAGCCAAGCCGCCGTTGACGCTTGTGACTACTGCATCGAGATACCACAGCGCGGCACCAAGCACTCGCTCAACGTGGCCGTGTCATCGGCCATTGCCCTTTGGCACTTCTTTGATGCTCAAAAATAAACCCGGAATAGCGCTTTCAGGCCTCTTGTAAATCAAAATGTAAATAGCCACCGCTTGCATTATTGCCGAGCGATGGCTTAATTTTGCATCGCTAATCATGCCGACAATGCTATATTTGTCAAGACTACACGGCAAGCATCAATAGTGATAATAAGTAGGTAATGTAATCGTTCTGCATTGTTTCGCGCCGCCGATGATTTATTCTCCGGCGGCGTTTTTTTAATTTCTCACAAAAAATATCTACCTTTGTGGTTATCAAATCAAATACGATGAAAAAATTTGATATCACAGTGACCGTGGAGGCGCTCGCCGCCTCTGACCTTTCTGACAGCGAGAGCCGGCTGGTGGATCTCGCTCGCCAAGCCACATACCGCTCCTATGCTCCTTACAGCCACTTCTGTGTCGGCGCCGCCATCTTGCTTGACAACGGCGAGGTTGTGACCGGCGCCAATCAGGAAAATGTAGCATATCCCTCGGGCACATGCGCCGAGCGCTCGGCCTGCTACTATGCCGGAGCCACGTATCCCGATGCGCGCTTCGTGGCCATCGCCATAGCATCGCGAGGCACCGACGGCGAGCCTACCACACAGCCCTGCGCCCCTTGCGGCGCGTGCCGCCAAGCCCTGCTCGAATATGAGATGCGAGCCGGGCACGATGTAGCCGTGCTCCTGGTCGGGAGCGATACGGTATATCGCCTGCCCTCGGTCAAGGCGCTGCTGCCGCTGGCTTTCACTGAGTTTTGACAACTTTGATAATAATCTAACTACATCACAATATGAATTTCATTGACGAACTGACATGGCGCGGCATGATACACACTATGATGCCGGGCACTGACCAACAGCTGAATAAAGAAATGACCACGGCCTATCTGGGCATCGACCCTACGGCCGACTCACTACATATCGGACACCTCGTGGGCGTGATGATGCTCAAGCACCTGCAGCGCGCCGGCCACAAGCCCATAGCTCTAAT
This sequence comes from Muribaculaceae bacterium, assembly GCA_016302215.1. Lineage (GTDB taxonomy): Bacteria > Bacteroidota > Bacteroidia > Bacteroidales > Muribaculaceae > CAG-873. Next base: position 1,345 of record JAEDNZ010000067.1, on the reverse strand, counting down.
CGGTGGCGCCACCGGCATGATCGGCGACCCCTCAATGAAAAGCCAAGAGCGCAAGCTCATTGACGAAGACACCCTGCGACACAACCAGGAAGCTATCAAACGTCAGCTCGCCAAATTTCTCGACTTTGACTCTGACGCTCCCAACGCTGCCGTGATGGTCAACAACTACGACTGGATGAAGGAGTTTTCATTCCTCGGGTTCATTCGCGATGTGGGCAAGCACATCACCGTCAACTATATGATGGCTAAAGACTCAGTCAAGAAACGCCTCTCGGGTGAGTCGCGCGAGGGTATGTCGTTCACCGAGTTTTCTTATCAGCTGCTCCAGGGCTACGACTTCCTGCACCTGTACAAGACCTACAATTGCCGCCTGCAGCTCGGCGGCAGCGACCAGTGGGGCAACATGACCACCGGCACCGAGATGATACGCCGCATCTGCGGCGAGGAAAACGTATATGCCCTCACCTGCCCCCTCATCACCAAAGCCGATGGCGGCAAATTCGGCAAGACCGAGAGCGGCAACGTGTGGCTCGACCCGCGCTACACCTCGCCCTACAAATTCTACCAATTCTGGCTCAACGTCAGCGATGCCGATGCCGATAAATACATCAAAATCTTCACCTCGCTCTCGCGCGAAGAGATTGACACGCTAATCGCCGAGCAAGCCGCAGACCCGGGGCTGCGACCCCTCCAGAAGCGCCTCGCCAAGGAAATAACCACTATGGTGCACAGCGCCGCTGACTATGAGGCCGCCGTCGAGGCCTCGCAGATACTCTTCGGCAAGGGCACATCTGATGCCCTCCGCAGCCTCGATGAGCAGACGCTCCTCGATGTCTTTGCCGGAGTCCCCACCTTTGAAGTGTCGCGCGACGACATCGCAGCCGGCATCAAGCTCGCCGACCTCCTCGTGGATAAAGCACCCGTGTTCCCCTCCAAGGGCGAGCTCCGCAAACTCGCTCAGGGCGGCGGCGTATCTATCAACAAAGAGAAAATCGCCGATGCTTACGCCCCGGCAGATGCCTCGATGCTACTTGACGACAGGTACATCCTCGTGCAGAAAGGCAAGAAAAACTATTTCCTGCTCATCGCCAAATAACAGCCCTTCAGGCTCATCATACACCGTACAATACAAGCGCGACCTTGCCCCCTACCCCGGGCAAGAGTCGCGCATCCGTTATCCCCAAAGCCGGATATCGCCGAGTTACAAAACACAGCGGCGCCGCTACTCCGTTGAGCAGCGGCGCCTTGCCGTGTAGTCTTACCAGGATTCGAACCTAGACAGACAGAACCAAAAACTGTAGTGCTACCATTACACCATAAGACTATCCTGAGTGTCCAACACCCC
>JAEDNZ010000066.1 GCA_016302215.1 Muribaculaceae bacterium | reverse complement strand
GAGGCCAAGCATGTGCATGGCGAGCTTGATGCCATACTGCGCGGCTACGTCGATGCCGTGGTCAAGAACCCCAACAAGAAGATAACGCCCGTGTGGCGTAAGGGCTTTGATGCCGTGCTCGACACATATCTCGGCGCGGAGCCCGAGCTGTTCACCTTCCGCGGTAAGTCTTACACCCCGCAGTCGTTTGTCAAGTCGCTGCCCCTGAATTTTGACGACTATGTGGCTGTGACATCGTTCACTCACCACCCATTCTATCAGCCGTTTATGCTCGAGGTGCCTGACAACTGGCTGTATGCCAGATACCACAATGTCAAGCTCGATGAGATGCAGGCCATTGTGGATAACGCTCTCGCCAAGGGCTACACCGTGGCATGGGCTGCCGATGTCAGCGAAGGCGGCTTCAAGTGGCGCGACGGCGTGGCACTGATGCCTGCCGACAAGGGCGAGGCTGACATGACCGGCACCGAGCTGTCGCGCTGGGTCACCCTCTCTGACAAGGAGCGCCTCGACAAGCGTTATGACTTCAAAGCTCCCGTTGAGGAGATGGTCATCACCCAGGAGTTGCGCCAGCAGATGTTTGACAGCCAGGAGACCACTGATGACCACGGCATGGTCATCGTAGGCACCGCCACTGACCAGAACGGCAACCGCTACTACAAGGTCAAGAATTCATGGGACACCAACCAGGTGTATCGCGGCTTTTTCTATGTGTCAATGCCATACTTCCTGGCTAAGACCGTTGATATCTATGTCAATAAGGCTGCCATTCCTGCCGATATAGCCAAGAAACTCAAGCTGTAAGCCCCATCTACGCCGCCGCTGATATGAAGCGCATCGGTATCCTCTCCGATACCCACTCGTGCTGGGATGATCGCTTTGCACTGCATTTCGCCGATTGCCACGAGATATGGCACGCCGGCGACATCGGCGACATCGACACGCTGCGGCGCCTTCAAGGCATAGGCCCCACGGTGCGCGCCGTCCATGGCAATATTGATGCTGCGCCGCTGCGTCGTCTATGCCCCGAGGTCCTTACCTTCGACATCGAGGGCGTGAAGGTGTTTATGACTCACATCGGCGGCTATCCCGGCAGATATGCTCCGGGCGTCAGGCGCATGCTCATCGAGGCGCGCCCGCAGCTGATGGTGTGCGGCCACAGCCACATTCTCAAGGTGATGTATGACCGCGAGCTGCAGCTGCTCCACGTCAACCCCGGCGCCGCCGGCCACCACGGCTGGCAGCGTGAGCGCACTCTCCTGCGCCTCGTCATCGATACCGGGCAGATGCGCGACCTTGAGGTAATAGAGTTAGGCAAGGTGGCGCTATGAGGATGCCGCACAGCCGCTGCCATATATAATAATGTGTTACCATTATCACTATTAAAATGAAACGACATCTATCATCACTGCAGGCTCTCGCCATACTGCTCCTCGCGGCTATGGCATTTACGGCCTGCAAGACCACCGAGGCCAACTATCGTGCCGCCTACGAGAAGGCGCTCGCCGGCCGCGACTCGGTGCCCGGCTACGAATCTACCATCTATGGCAAATATCGCCGCCAGCTGCGTGACCAAACGCTCGTATGCGCCGGCGACACCATTGATGTTAAGGCGCAGGCCGTGGCCGTCACCGATGCCCCTCAGGGCGGCTCGGCGGCTGACCTGAAGAAGTATAGTGTGGTGGTGGGGCAGTTTAAGCAGCTATTTAATGCGCGGTCGCTGCGCGATAGGCTCGTGGAGGCCGGATATGCACGCACCTTTGTGGTGCACACAGCCGAGCCATACTACTTCATCGTGCTCAACAGCTTTGAGTCGCTGCCGCAGGCACGTCAATTGCTCGACAGCGTGGTGGCGAATGCCGCTTCTATGCCCGTGGCAATGAAGGCGCCGCTGCCATTTCTCTTGCAAAATTTCTAAAAGAGACGAAACGGAGAGTAATTGTTAAAGCGGCAACTCATTTAAGTTAATCGTGTTAAATCTTTTCTTTTTATAGAGATTTAGCTGTGAAATATACTTAAATGTGAAAAAAAATGGCTTAATTTGTAGCTGCAAACCACTTGTGGTATAGTCAATATACCTTGAATCAATGCATGAGAACTAATCTAAATCCACTCAAATCATTGTGTTTCATGCATTTACGTAGGCGACATGCCGGGCCGCACGTCCGGTGCGAAGTTGACAATGCCATTTTTGGCTGCTATTGTGATTAGTAAATAATAGAGATTATAAATATTAACTGTTCAACTTAAAAACCTCTTGCATGAAGAACATTTGTTTACAAATGAATCGGAAAGCGTGGCTTGCCATAGCAATGCTATTGGGTCTCGCTTTCCCGGCTTTAGCGCAAAAAATCACCGTGTCCGGTACGGTCTATGAGCCCGACGGACTTGAGTGTATTGGCGCGAGCGTCTCTGTCCAAGGCCTCACAAACGTGGGCGTGGTCACTGACATCGACGGTCGCTATACTATCGAAGTAGCGCCCGATGCCACTTTGGTATTCTCTTTCGTTGGATGTGACTCGCAGACTGTAGCTGTCGAGGGCCGCACCAACATTGACGTGCACTTCTCTACCGGCGCTGTTGCCCTCCAGGAAGTGGTAGCCGTAGGTTACGGTACTGTCAAGAAAAAAGATGCTACCGGCTCTGTAGCAGTCATCAAGCCCGATGATATCGAGGCCGGCCTCGCTACTTCAGCCAACGACCTCCTCGTAGGTGCAAGCCCCGGTGTCGTTGTTACTACCGATGGTGGTAACCCCTCAGCCGGCGCTCAAATCCGTATCCGTGGTGGTGCCTCGCTCAACGCTAACAATGACCCCCTCGTCGTTATCGACGGTGTGCCCATGTCGGGTAACTACGGCTCTGCCAACGCTCTGACCATGGTTGCTCCTGACAACATCGAGAGCCTCACCATCCTCAAGGACGCTTCTGCTACCGCCATCTATGGTAGCCGCGCTTCTAACGGTGTCATCATCATAACCACCAAGAAAGGTCAATCTGGCCGTCCGCAGGTCAACTTCTCTGCCAACTGGCACATGAACACCGCCTCTCGCCGCTGGGATGTGCTTGACGGCGATGCTTTCCGCGCTATGGTTAAGGAGCACTGCTCAGACCACGCTGTTGAGCTCCTGGGCGATGCCAATACCGACTGGCAAGACCAAATCTACCGCACTTCGTTCTCTCAAGACTACAACCTGAGCGTCGGCGGCACCGTGGGCTTCCTCCCCTATCGCGTCAGCGTTTCTTATACTGACAACAACGGTATCCTCAAGACATCTTCAATGCAGCGCACCACCGTGGGCTTCAACCTCACTCCTCGCTTCTTTGACGGCAAGCTCCAAGTTAGCGCTAACGTCAAAGGCTCGTACATGCGCGATAAAAACGCCGACACCGGCGCTGTGGGTGCCGCTCTGACGTTCAACCCCACACTGCCCGTGATGACCGCCTACACCAATGTGGCCAACAACGGCTTGGTGCCCTTCGGTGGCTACACCTCGCTCATCAACAACGATGGCAACCTTGAGACCAACGGCTCTTACAACCCGCTGGCTCTGCTTGAGTGCCGCGACAGCCAAAACAAGATGTTGACATCTAACGGCAACCTCCAGATTGACTATGCTCTCCACTTCCTCCCGGAGCTGCACCTCAACCTCAACCTCGGTTATGATGTAGTGAAAGGTGAGACCAACGAGTACACCGCTCAAAACTCGCCCCAATCATGGAAGAGCAACTACAACAATGGTGCCGGTCAGCACTACTACAACTACCAGCTCTCTCGCAATACCCTCCTCGACTTCTATGCCAACTATAAGAAGGAATTTGCAGCCATCAAGTCAAACCTCGACGTAATGGTCGGCTACTCTTGGCAGCGCAATGACTGGCACCGTCGCTATCAGACTCGCATCAACACTCGCGGCTACACCTCGACATACGATGCTGCTACCAACGCCTGGAATATGGTTGAAGACCCTGCTTCTGATGCCAACATCGGCTATGCTTACGGTGACACCGACGAGCAGCGCAACTATGTGGGCGTTGACGGCAACCAGTACAACCTCGTTTCGTTCTTCGGCCGTTTGAACTACATCTTCGATGACACTTACCTGGTGACCTTCACCCTTCGTGATGACGGCACCTCTCGTTTCGCCAAGGAAACCCGTTGGGGTCTCTTCCCCGCTGTGGCTCTCGGCTGGAAGATCAACAATATGGACTTCTTCGAGAAATACGCCGACAAGTGGAGCGAATTCAAGCTCCGTCTGGGCTGGGGTGTTACCGGTCAGCAGGATATAGGTTCGTACAACACCTACGTGGCTAAGTACTCTATCTCTCAGCCTTCGGTTTATTATCCCTCTGCCACCACCGGCGAGTGGATCAACCCTCTCTTCCCCAACGCTTACGATGCTAACACCAAGTGGGAGGAAACCACCACATGGAACGTAGGTATCGATGCCGGCTGGCTCAACAACCGCATCACAGCAAGCCTCGAATGGTATCTGCGTAAGACCAAGGACCTCCTCGCTTACGTGCCCATCCCCGCAGGTATGACCACCACCAACGCTATGACTCGCAACATCGGTGACCTCCAGAACGTAGGTCTCGAGCTCAACATCGGTGCCAAGCCCGTCGTTACCAAAGACTTTGTGTGGAGCACAGGCTTCAACGTGGCTTGGAACAAAAACGAGATTACAGCCCTCACCGGCTCGGCTGAGGAAGATGAGTCTTTCACCCTCGACGCTATGGGCAACCCCGCTTCTGAGAACGCCGGCGCTATCGGTGTGCACAAAGTGGGATATCCCGCCGGTTCGTTCCGCGTCCTCGAGCAGGTTTATGACGCTGACGGCTTCCCCGTGCCCAACTGCTATGTTGACCAAAACGGCGATGGCACCATCGACTCTAACGACCTCGTGATTAAGCACTCACGCGACCCGAAGGTGACCATGACATGGACCAACAACTTCTCATGGAAGCACTGGGATCTCGGCTTCACTCTCCGTGCCAGCATCGGCAACTATGTATATAATGGTATGCGTGCCCGCAACACCAATATCTACAACATCGAGGGTCAAGGCAATATCGTCAACAACATCCTCGTGAGCGACTACTACTTCAACGATGGTACCGCTGTCACCAACCTCGTGCGCAGCGACTACTTCCTGGAGAACGCCGGCTTTGTGCGCTGCGATAACATTACCCTCGGTTACACCTGGGAGAACCTCCTCAAGGAGAAACTGCGTCTGCGCCTCTTCGCTGCCGTGCAAAACCCCTTCGTAATCACCAAATATAAAGGTCTTGACCCCGAAATCGCCAGCGGTGTGGATAACAACGCTTACCCGCGTCCTATGACTGTATCGCTCGGCCTCGTGGCTACTTTCTAATTACCGGTAATCGAAAAAAGAATATATAGATATGAAAACTTTAAATAAATTTTTCATTGCCGTCGGCGTAGCCTCCGCTATGTGCACTACCTCGTGCGTTGGCGACCTCGATGTGCCCGTGAAAAACCCCAACGAGCTGACCTCAGAATCGTTCTCCGATGACCCCGAGGGCTATCTCGAGCGCTGCGCTACTCAGCTCTATCAGGTGATGGCTACTGCCGGTAACGGCGGTGCCGGCTCTTCAGCCCTTGGTTTTGGTGATGCCGGTGCCGGTACGTTCACCCGCACCATCTTCAACCTCAACGAAATCACTACTGACAACTACTCGTGGCTGCAGTTCAACGATGCCGGCTATTATGAGTTGGTGACCATGAACTTCGCTCCCGACAATGAGGTGATGTATGCCGCTTACTCGCGTATCTACGAGGTGGTGGCTGTCTGCAACCAGTTTATCCAGACCGCTCAGGGCGGTGCCTTCGAAGGCGCTGACCCCGCTCGCATCGCCGAGTATATCCGCCAGGCCAAGATAGTGCGCGGCCTCGCTTTCTTCTATGCTATCGACTGCTTTGGCAATGCCGGTTATGTTGACGAGAACGACCTCGCCGGCACCGAGCCTCGCCAGATGCAGCGCGCCGAGCTCTTCAACACCGTCGTTGCCGGCCTTGAGGCTGTCTCTGCCGAGTATGGTGAGAGCTATGCCACTCCCGCTTACGGCTATGTAGGCAAAGAGGCTTGCGATGCGCTCCTCGCCAAGTTCTATCTCAACGCTGCCACCTGGACCGGCACCCCGATGTACGACAAGTGCTGGAACATCTGCCAGAAGATTATAGCTAACCACAACGGCGGCTATGCAGGCTCAGGCCTCGCCGAGAGCTACCTCGCTCTCTTCGGCGCCAACAACGACCAGTATGCAGCCGGCGGCGGTCGCGTCAACGAGCTGATATGGTCGCTGCCTCAAGATGGCAAGTCTATGCAGTCATACGGCGGCTCTACCTTCTACATCGCTGCTTCTTGCGGCTCTTACGATGGCATCTCGTCAATCACCGACTGCAACCTCAATGCCCAGTGGACATGTATGGTGGCTCGCCAGCAGCTCTCCGAGCTCTTCGGCTTTGACAAGAATGGTGTCACCCCCGACCTGCGCGCCTCTATCTGGAAGACATCAAAAGATGGCTTCGTTATCGACAACAATACCATCATGGGTAACGCCGGCTACGGTCAGGGCTACGCTCCTCTGAAATATACCAACTATGCTTACACCGTAGATGGCCAGATTGACCTCGCCAACTCGCCCGACGGCCAGGGCAACGCGTTTGCTGATGCCGATTGGACAGTGATCCGTCTCGCCGAAATCTACCTCTCCGCTGCTGAGGCTCACATCCTCGGCGGTGTCGGCAGCGCTTCTGACGCTCTCCGCTATGTCAACTATGTGCGTGGCCGTGCCGGTGTCGAGGCTTGGGATGCTGCCAAGCTCACCGCTGCCAATATCCTCGCTGAGCGCGACCGCGAGCTCTACGGCGAAAACGACCGCCGCACCGCTCTCGTGCGTCACGGCAAGTATGCCGGCAGTGCTTACATCTGGAACTGGAAGGGCGGCGTGCAGACCGGTGCTGCCACCTCTGAGCGTTACAACCTCTTCCCCATCCCGTCAAAGGTTATCTCCTTCTCTAAGTATGACCAAAACACGGGCTATTAATCAACTCTCCGTATAACGCCAATAAAGAGTATTTCTAACAATGAAAAAAATAGCTTTTCTTTTAGCGGTCGGTGTTGCCGTGCTCGGTATGTCGAGCTGTAAGCAAAACACCGAGCCTAAGTACCGCCAGGCTTACGAGGGCATTCAGCTCAACACGCCTGCCCTCGCCGGAGAGTACTATGAGCTCTACGAAGGCGGCACTATCAACATCACCTGGTCGCAACCCGATTGGGGCTTTGCCGCAGCTGCTATCTATAGCGTGGAAATTTCGTTTGACGAGGACTTCCCCTACAACGATGATGGCACCCCCTCCGGCGATGTTTATACCCTCCCCACCACCTTCGTTACCTGCAACGCCGATGTGCCTATGAAGGACATCGCCGAAGGTATGTCATCGCTCCGCGGTATCTCTGATATCAAGGACTGGACTCCCGATGACGAGCGCACACTCTTCATCCGTGTCTGTGGCTATGTGCCTCAAATCGAAGGCAGCCTCGTGTGGTCTAACTACATCAAACTCGACCACGTCCTCGCTTATGCAGCCGTGCGTCAGCCCGGCATGATTTACCTCGTAGGTAAGCCCGAAGGTTGGCTCGGCCCGGAAGAGGCCAACGCCGCTCACTATGCCGAGTGGGCTCTCGTGGAGCAGGTCATCGACGAGCAAATCTACTACGGCTCATTCAACATCAACGCCGGTGGTGATGAAGCCCTCTTCCGCTTCTACACCAAGCTCACCGGTTGGGATGCTGACTCTTGGGGCTCTCCCGATGGTACTGACTCTGACTCCCCCGTTGAATACGACTACGCCGGCGGTACATTCCAGTCGTCACTGCGTCAAACCAAAGACTCTTTCAAATTCCCCAACTGGCCCGGTGGCGTCATGAATATGGTTGCCAACTTCGCTGAAGAGCCCGCTACGCTGACTATCACCAGCGAATAATAGTGACCTATCCCTATCAAAAGTCTAATTATTAAAGAATTATATCAATATGAAAAAAATAGGCTTATTGCTCCTGGGAGCCCTCGTACTGGGTGTCACCTCTTGCGCTGACGAGACATCACAAGGCGTGCCCCAAAAAAATCCTCAGGAGGCCAAAATGAAGGCCGAGGACCTCGTCATCGAGAACCGTCTCGCTGATGCTTATGACATCCCAGCCCTCACAGCAGCCCAAACCGAAAACGTAGTTATCGGTAAAATCACTGAATGTAAGAACATGCCTGCCGGCTTCCAGCTCGACTTTGAGTTCCTCTTAGGTAAAGACGCCGAGTTCAGCCGTGCTGCTGAAGTGCCCGTAACTGTGGCCGAAGACAGCACCATCGTTGTCAAGGTTGCCGACCTCGAGGCTGCATTCGTCAATGTGCTCGGCAAGAGCGCCAAGACCAAGCAGGCTTTCTTCAAAGCTAACGTCTATGCTGTAAAAGACCTCAGCGTAGTGCGCTACAATGCCCTCTATCTCGAAGGCCGTGCCAACATCACTCCTATCGACCTGGGCATAGAGCTGGAGAATGCTTACTATATCCTCGTGGATCAGCGTAAGAACAACTGTATCGCCCTCAACCACTCTGCTCTGACTGTAGATGAAGACCCCGTCTTCACTTACACTCACGACTTCACCATCAAGGAGACCTCCAAAGGCTGGAGCTGGCGCATCATCCCCGCTTCTGTGTATGACGCTGCCGGCACACTGATTACATCGTTCCCCGCTGTCAAGGACGCCGTGTTTGGCACCCCCGAAGGCGAGGAGAGCCTGCTCGCCGGCATACTCCGCGGTCAGGAAGTCAGCGCCGATGGCGATGTGACCTACACTCCGGCTACCGGTAGCCTCACCACCCCCGGTGTATATACCTTCACCATCAATATGGAGAGCCAGACCTTCGAGTTCGTGCCCCTGTTCAAGCTCCTCTACTTGCCGGGTAGCTCAAGCATCTCTGATGCTACGGGTCGTATCTTCTCAACCGATGGCATCTACTACAGCGGCCTTGCTCGCCTCGGCAGCAAATTCAACATTGCTGATAGCTATGACTTCGGCAGCGCTAACATCTTCGGCCTCGGCGCTGAGGAAGGCTCTATCGCTATGGGCGGCGCTGAGATTACTACCGGCAAGACCGGCTACTACTTCGTGAGCGTTGATATGGCAGCCATGAAATACACTCTCGTGGCCGTCAGCGACCTCGCCATCGTAGGCACTCTCAACGAGTGGGGCGATGCCGGCAAGGTAGAGCTTTCGCACTCTTCTGACTACAAGACTTGGACCGCTACCGTTGACTTCGCAGCCGGCGATAAGTTCAAGATCCGCGCTAACGATGCTTGGGACGTGAACCTCGGTGGCACGTTTGACAACCTCTCGTTCGGTGGCGCTGATATGTTGGTAGAGGAGGGTGGCACATACAAGGTGACCCTCAACCTCGGCACACTGCCTTACAGCATCACTCTCGACAA
>JAEDNZ010000065.1 GCA_016302215.1 Muribaculaceae bacterium | reverse complement strand
GGCGCTGCCGGCTTGGTTGTGTCATCGGTCTTTGCCTCGGTCGGTTGTGAGACTGTCGGGGTGACCGGAGCTGCGGGCTGCTGCTTGATGCTGTCGCCGGGTGCGGGCTGCTCATCGGGTGCGGGCTGCTCAGACTCTGCCGGGCTTTGCGGCTCGGTGTCGGCGGGCTGAGGCTCTGTGGTGTCGGCATCGTTGCCGCCGGCGGCTTCGGCTTCAGCCTCATATACAGCGGTGTCGGCGTCGGCCTCTTGCAGCGTCTCTATTTCTTCGGGCTGCAAGATGTCGGCTTGGGCATCTACATAGTTTTGCTGCTCAAGGTATTGGAAGTATTCTTCGAAGGAGCGCCCTTCGTTGATAAGCGTCTCAAAGTTTTTCGCGCTGATGACAATGGGTCGCACTCCGGCGGGCAGCTTGAAGCCGGAGGCTGCCGAGGCCATCACCTTGCGGTAGTGGTTGAGCTCGTCCATATTGGCGAAGTCTCTGATGACGATGAGGCCGAGGCGGCCGAAGTTCATCTGCTCGAGGTCAAAGTCCTTGACCACGAATGAGCGGAAGTTGTGGCGCGCTATCTCGTAAAGGAGGGCGTTGCTTGACACCACGCCGGTGTCAAAGGTCATGATTAGCAGCTGCTTGTCGGCGGGGTTGAGCTCAAATTGGGCGGCTTCGCGATCGCCGACGGCGGTGGTGTCGTTGCTCAGGCGCAAATCCCAGAGCATGCCGCGCATGTTGGCGCCGCTGCTGCCGGCCTGTAGCTGCCGGCCCTGCGCCATACCCTTGAGCCACGCTGAGGCTATGGGAGTGATGTCAGTGTCGGGGTATCGCTCAAGCATCTCTCGCAGCTGTTCGTTAAACTTCTCCGGCTCGCGCTCGGTGGCGAAGGCGAGGGCGTTAAGGAACATAAACTTGGGCATAATCTTGCTCAGCGGATACAGCTGTTGCATCTTTTCATATCCTTGGTGCACATCGGCATTGCGGTTGTCGAGGTATGCCTGGTATGTGGCGTCGTAGAGCGATTGCTGGTTGCTGTCCATCGCCTTGAGATTGTCGATGTAATTGGGGTCAGTGAGTGCCTTGCCGTAAGGCGAGTCGGCAAAGTCGGTGAGTATGAGCTGCCGGTAGGTCTCGGCCGTGGCGGTATCGCCGAGGCGCATGTACATCAGATACAGGTTGTAGTAGGCATCGAGTCGATACACATTGTCGGGATAGTCGTTGAGTAGGCGGCTAAACTCGGCGTAGGCTCCGGTGTAGTCATCGAGCTTGTCCTTGAGAATGACGCCCATGTTGTATAGTCCCTCCTGAATGACCTCGTGAGCCGTGGCTTTCTGCTCGTCGGTGGTGGGTATCTGAGCCAGATAGTACTCAGGATTGTGGGGGTCAGAGGCCTTGTCGGCGGCTTCTTGCTCCTCCTTGGTCATCTCCGATGCCACGGAGTCGGTGGGGGTATCGCTGTCCTCGTCAGTCTCGGTGTCAGCTTCAAAGTCGTCAAAGCTGAACGATGATTTATTGCGCCGTCGCCAATGGTCCTCGAGCTTGCGCGAGCCCCATCGGCGCTGGAAGTCGGTCTTGCCGGCATTCTTCGAGGCCGTATTGTAGAAGTACCATGAGTCGTCGGTGTTGATGTTGAAGGTATTAGGCTTTGACGACTGGTTGTTGAGCATATTGTTCTCGTTGGCGGCTTTGTTGGCGCGATATTCTTCGAGCTTAGCCGCCTCGGCCTCTTCTTTCTCCTTCTTTTTGAGGTCATCGATAATTTTCTTGATTACCTTTTCGAGCTGCTCGGGCGTCATCTCGGAGAGCTTCAGCAGGGAGTCCTGCAGGTTGACGTTCTGCGAATACACTGCCAGCTCGTCGAGCACATCGCTGCGCCGCTTGATATTGTTGTAGTCGGGATAGGTCTTGGGCAGTAGCGGCACGGCCTCGGAGTAGCATGGCTGAGCATCGGCATAGTTGTGAAGCCCATAGTAAAGCGAGCCCAGGGTGAGCTGGCTTATGGCCTTGTCGATGCCGCTGCGTGTGCTCTTCTCGGCTGCCAATTTATAGTTGGCGATGGCATTGATGGTGTCTTGGCGCGAGAGGTAGAGGTTGCCAATGGCATAGTATATCTGGTCGAGATAGTCCTTATTGCGGTCATAGCGCGTCATGCGCTTGAGGGCTTTGACCTCCGGGGTGATGTCGTTGCCGCTATACACTTCAGACTGCTTGATGCGGGCGTTGAATTTGGTGCGGTAGCTTGCCGATGAGGCGCTGCCGGCTTTGCGGAAGGCCTCAAAGGCTTTCTGCTTCTCGCCGATGCGAGCGTAGAGCTGCCCCAGGAGGAAGCGTTGACGTGTTTTTTGCGCGCCTTTTGAGTCTTTGATGGCCTCGGTGAGGTAGGGTATGGCCTTGGCGTAGTCGCTGCTCTTAATCCAAAAGTCGGCATACACGCTATTGTATATGTGGCGCAAGCTCTTGTTGGTGAGCTCGGCAGGCTTGATGCGCGTGATAATCATCTCGGCCTCGTAGAGCCAGTCGAGGCCTATGTAGCTGTTGGCCTGCCACAGCTTGGCTTCGGTGGTGACGTCGGCAAGCCATGTGAAGTGGCGGCTGATGTAGAAGAATGTGGAGGAAGCGCCGAGAAAGTCGCCGTTGTAGTATTGGCTGCGGCCCATCATCAGCCACGCGTTGTGGAGAAAGGGATTATACTCCTCGCGTTTGAGCCACGCCTTGTATTTGGCGTCAGACTTGCCGCCTTTTTTCTTGGGTTTCTTTTTTATTGAGCGCAGCTGTATGGCCTTTTGAGCCTTCTCGATAGAGCGGTCAAAATTGCCGGCGGGCTGCGGCGCGGCGGGGTCAGCCTTAGCCTCGATGGGGTGCATGAATACCAGGCGCGAATAGTCGTCCTCGTATTTGTCTTCCATATCCTTGAGTGTCTCGCGGAAGTGGGTGTCGCCGTTGTAGTAGATGTTGTATCGCGTGATAAATGCCTGATACTGGCGTGAGGCGGCGGTATTCTTCTTGGGCGAGCACGACACCATAGCCATAGTGGCAACTATGGCCGCCAGGGCGATAATCAGGCGCAGCCTTTTCGCAATAGCATCGGTATTGTATCGCTCTACGAGGTTCATTATAAAGATAACGAAGCTATGCCCTAATTATTGCCTTGAGGTTTGGCCGGAGCGTTGGCTGTGGGGTATGCTATGCGCGAGTGATACACGTTGAGCAGGCGCTTGACAAAGGCATCGCGTATGGTCTGCACGTCCTTAAATTCGAGGGTGGAGTCGTTGTGCAGCCCATCGGCGATTTGGCTGTTGATGATTTTATCCACCAGGGCGGTGATAGCCTCTTTAGAGTGCTCTGTGAGGGAGCGGCTTGCCGCCTCCACGGCGTCGGCCATCATCATAACCGATGTCTCTCTGCTGCGTGGGTTGGGACCGGGATAGGTGTATGGCTCGGGGTCAACATCGGCGCCATTGGCGGCATTGACGGCCGTGATATAGAAGTACTTAGCCTTGCCGCGGCCATGGTGCTCGGCGATGAAGTCTTTGAGCACGGCAGGCAGCCCGGCCTTGTCGGCGCGTTGCAGACCATCGGTTACATGGTTGATGACAATGCGGGCACTGCGCTCAGGGGTGAGTGTGTCGTGGGGATTGACGCCGCGCTGGTTCTCGGTGAAGAAAGCTGGGTTGCTCATCTTGCCGATGTCGTGATACAGGGCGCCGGCGCGCACTAACGGCTCATTGGCGCCGATAGCACGCGCGGCATCGGCGGCGAGGTTGCTCACTGCCAGTGAGTGCTGGAAGGTGCCGGGGCATTGCTCGCTGAGCTTTTGCAGCAGCGGATTGTTGGAGTCTGTAAGCTCGGCGAGGGTCACGGCGGAGACAAAGCCGAAGGCGCGCTCTACGGCAAACATGATGATATACGTCATGCAGGTGAGCAAGGCGTTGACGAGCAGGAATGCCGGCATACGCCATTCAAAGCCTTCGAATGTGCCGTTCATCATCAGCTCCAGCGCCACGTAGGCCACTATGTAGGTGAGAGCCGCCATTGAGGAGGCGCGTAGCAATTCGGCGCGGCGGCTTAGCTGCTTGAGCGAGTTGACCACGGCCACGGTGGCGCAGAATTGCAAGAGAATGAATTCGAGGGCGTAAGATGTGATGCCGGCGCATATCAGTGTGATGATGATTGACACGAAGAGCGCCGTGCGGCTGTCAAAGAACACGAGCAGCAGCACCGGCACTATCATAAACGGCACTATGTAGATGCCGCCGGCCACAAGCCTGTTCATCAGTACGGCAAGCATAAAGAACACCAGCACCATGGCAAAGACAAAGATGATGGCGCGCATATTGTTGCGTATCGCCGGGCAATTGTATTTGATGTACAGCAGCAGCGACCCCAGCAGCAACGCCACGTAAAGAAATTGGCCTATAAGCATCACCAGTGAGCTGCTGCTCTCTTTGACGAGGCGCTCAGCCATCATGGTCTCATAGGTCTGCAAGTTGGTGTAGTCTTGTGCAGAGATGATATTTCCCTTGTCGATGATGGTCTGGCCTTGCTGTATCACGCCGCGGTCAGCCGTCAGCGTTTGGTAGTCGTAGTCATAGTGTCGCTTGCTCTCGGCGGCGCTATACTCCACATTGGGCTTGAGCAGCTCGGGCAGGTTGACTGATGCGAGGTATGCGCGCATCTCATCGTCAGCGATGGCGGTGTCAATATGCTCGTAAATCTTGCGCGGCGAGGTAAATTCAGCTGTTGACATCTCGCTGAGCACGTTGCCCTCGAGTATTCTTACCGCCTTGAGCTTGCCGGCATCGATTTTGTCTTGCGTCTCGCCATCGACCACGCCGCCGGCGTATGCGCGACGCAGCTCGCGCGCCACGGCAGAGGCATAGTGACGGCTGCCGTGCCATAGCGGCAGCGACTCCACTATGGTGTCAATGGCAAGCTGGTTGATGCGATACACGGGCACAAAGTGGGCGTCAAGAGTGTCGCGCGCCTTGAGCAGGGTGGCGGAGTCGGGGTGTATGGGTATGTCAAACGGCGCTATGAGCTTGGCGTAATTCCAGGGCCGTCCCTCTTCATAATTGTATTGATTGGCTTTGGGGTGAGGGTATAGATACACAATCACGATAGCGCACACGAGTGCTATCAATATGCGTTTTACGATGCCTTTGTTGTGTGTGTCCATAATAACTAATCCAACAATTTATTTCGTAAAAATGTTCAGAGCAAGCTGCCTCGGTCATCAAGCGATGCGAGTGGCGAGCTTGACGCCGTCAATGGTCTGTGTCTTATGGCATAAGTCCTTGATAATCTCCACTGAGGCCACGCGCACCCATAGGTCGCAGGTGAACACCTCGCCCGAGGCCTCAATGTCGAGCTTGCGTATGTCTATTGACAGGTGAGTGGAAATCATTTGTATCAGTTCTTGCAGTATGCCGTGGCGGTCGATGCCCTCGATGCGCACGTGAGCCAGGTATTTGCCGCCTTCGGTTTCCCATCGTGTGGCCACGATGCGAGTGCCGTAGCCGGCCTTGAGCATTTGGGCACGCGGGCAGTCGAGAGCGTGGATTTCCACCTCGCCCTCGTCGGTGATAAAGCCGAGCACGTCATCGCCGGGGATGGGGCCGCAGCACTGGGCCAACTTGAAGTTGGCTCCATTTTCATCATATCGCAGCACATAGGTCTCCTTGGTGTTGATTTTAGGCTTTTGGGCGGCAGGGGTGGTGGCGGCGTCTCCGGCGGCGGTGTCACCGCCGGCCTTGGCTGCATCGCCGCTCTTGTCTGCACTGCTGCGGCCGATGCGGAAGATCTTGCTGAGCATGCTGCGGTTGGCGGTCTTCTCCTCGCGCTCCTCGGCCTTTTTGAGCGCCGGGACTATAAACTCGCCCAGCACTATCTCGCCTTTGGCGAGCTGATAGCACAGCTCATCGCGCTTGAGGATATGATATGTGCCCATTATCTTGGTAATTACGGGGTTGGAGGCCGGCAGGTTATGCTCATCGAGCCATCGTTGCAGCATCTCGTGGCCTTGGGCTATCAGGGGCTGGCGCTCTTTGCGCAAAGCGGCACGCAGGCGCGTCTTGGCTTTTGCGGTGACTAAGAAATCCTCCCATTCGGGCTGCGGCGACTGCGACATAGAGGTGAGCACCTCCACCTGGTCACCGCTCTTGAGCTGCTGGCTCAGAGGCACCAACTTGTGGTTGACTTTTCCGGCGATGCAGCGTATGCCCAGCTCAGAGTGCAAGGCAAAGGCGGCATCGAGCACCGAGGCGCCGGCGGGCAGCGTCACTAACTCGCCCTTAGGTGTGAATACCACAATCTCTGACGAGAAGAGGTTGAGCTTGAGCGTGTCGAGAAAGTCCATGGCGCTGGGCTCCGGATTGTCGAGAATATCCTTGATGGTGCGCAGCCAAGCGTTAAGCTCTGACTCCTCGTCGCCCTCGCCGATTTTGTATTTCCAGTGGGCGGCAAAGCCTTTCTCGGCAATCTCGTCCATGCGGCGGCTGCGTATCTGCACCTCCACCCAGTTGCCGTCGGTGCCCATAACGGTGAGGTGCAGCGCTTGGTAGCCGTTGGCCTTAGGCGTGACTATCCAGTCGCGCGTGCGGTCGGGGTGCAGGCGGTATATGTCGGTGATGGCTGAGTAGATGTTCCAGCAGATGCTCTTCTCCTTGGATTGGTCATCACATTCAAAGACGATGCGCATGGCGTAGAGGTCATACACTTCCTCAAAGGGCAAGTGCTTGGTCTCCATCTTGTTCCATATCGAATAGACTGATTTGAGCCGCGCCTTGGCCTCATATTTCAGCCCCATCTCGTCGAGCTTGGCTTTGATAGGAGCGGAGAAGTCGCTATACACAGCCTGACGGCGCTCCTCGCTGGCGCGTATCTTGTCGCTAATCTGCTTGTAGGCGGCCGGGTGCTCGTATTTGAAGCTCAGGTCCTCAAGCTCGGTCTTGATGGCAAAGAGCCCCAGACGATGAGCCAAGGGGGCATAAATGTAGAGCGTCTCGCCGGCGATTTTGTATTGCTTGTTAGGGGCCATAGAGCCGAGGGTGCGCATGTTGTGCAGGCGGTCGGCCATTTTGATGAGCACCACGCGTATGTCCTCGCTCATGGTGAGCAGCAGCTTGCGGAAGTTCTCTGCCTGCGCCGAGGCCTTGTCGCCGAAGATACCGCCCGATATCTTTGTCAGCCCCTCTACAAGCTGCGCTATCTTTGCTCCGAAATGTTGCTCGATGTCTTCTACGGTGTAGTCAGTGTCTTCCACTACATCGTGTAGCAGGGCTGCGCATATTGAGGTGGAGCCCAGCCCTATCTCTTGGCTGGCTATCTTTGCTACGGCAATGGGGTGCAAGATATATGGCTCGCCCGAGCGGCGGCGCACACCGGCGTGAGCCTCTTTGGCAAAGCGGTAAGCACGCTCGATAATCTCCACTTTCTTGCGGTGATTACTTTTGAGATAGCCGTTGAGCACATCTTGAAACGCATCTTCAATCATGCGTTCCTCTTGCTCGGCTGTCATATTATTACCTTGTTTTGTATCCATTGCTGTAAATTTATCCAATTAGATACAAAATTAGCGAAAAAATCAATAGCCTATATCTTTAGCCGCTAAAAAATTTGCGCCTCGCCGCAAAAAAAGGCTCAAATATGGCTCGGATATGGCTCAGGTGAGCGTGTCGAGCACATAGCGCTTGATGGCGGCGAGCGTGGGCGCTATGTGGATTGACGGCTTGGGGCGCGACATAAAGCGGGTGAGCTGGAGCGGCAGCTCCACGGCGCGCCCGGTGACGGTGGTCATCACGTCGAGCGATTTAGCCGGGTGGGCGGTGGCGAGGGCCACGCCGTTGGCGCTGCCGTATGAGCGCAGAGCCGCCAGGCCCACGGCAGTGTGCGGGTCTATGGCATAGTCGCCCGTAGATAAGATGGTGGTGGCTATGTCATCGTCGGTAACGATATATGCAGATATGTCGCTGCGCATCAGGTCGGTATTGCCGCCATAGAGGGCTGCCAGGCGTGGCAGGTTGGTGGGGCGGCCGCTGTCCATGGCCGAGGCTATGGTGCGGCGCAGTGTTGCCGAGGCGGCGCCGGTGTCGCCATGCAGCAGCGATGGCAGTGCTATGCCTGTAGCGTTGCAGCCGGCGATGAGACGCCCTATCGGCAGACCCATTTTCTTGGCGAGAGCGCCGGCGAGGAGGTTGCTCATATTGCCTGACGGCACCGCGATGTCGAGAGGTGTCTTTGACTCAGCTCCCAGGCGCGACCATAGGTAGAAGAAGTAAAACACCTGCGGCACGATGCGCAAGATATTGATGGTGTTGGCGCTCACTAAGTGATATTGGGCGCATAGCTCCGGGTCGGCAAAGAGCTGCTTTATGATGGTCTTGCAGTCATCGATGCTGCCGGCCACCTCCACCGGATACACGTTGCTGCCCAGGGTGGTGAATTGGCTCTGCTGGGCGCGTGACAGGGTGCCGTAGGGATATAGTATTATGGCATTGCCTGAGCGGGTGGCATGGCAGGCATTGGCTATCGAAGCGCCGGTATTGCCCGTCGTCGCCACTATGAAGTTGGGGTGGCGCGGTATGCCGCGCAGCTCATTGATGGCGCGGCACATAAAGTATGTGCTGATATCCTTGTAGGCCAATGTGGGGCTGTGATATAGCTCGGCTATCGCCGTGGTGTCGTCAAGCCGGTGGATGGGGATAGCCCCGGTGAGCGAGCTCTCTACGATAGATTTGAGCTTGCTCGAGGCGATGTCTTCGCCAAGCAGGGTGTTGGCCACCACATAGCTGATTTCCTCAATGGTCATCTCTGACATATTATTGAAGAAAGCGCGAGGGATGACGGGCGTGGCCTCAGGTAAGTATAGACTGCCATCGGCTGCAAAAGGGTGCAATACAGCGTCGGCTAAGGTGGCTCGTGATTTTCCGGTAGTGCTTACCAGTCGCATATTAAGGTTGTGTTTTAAGTATAGCAAAGTTACATATATACTGCTATATGTGCAACACCTGTGAGGCGTAAAAGTTGAGCTCTAAGTATTCTTTAAGAATAATTAAAGGCACTTTGGTAGCTGTAACGTGTTCTTTAGCTAACTTTGCAGCGTAAAAAAGATGGTTTATGAATTTATTGCGATATGTGACTATAATGATACTTGCGGCAGCCGGGGCGAGCGTGAGCGCCCGCGAGGCGGTCGATGACACCATTGCGCCATATCAGCTCAAGGGCGTGGAGGTGAAATCGACGCGAGGCATCAAATCGCTGTCGCGCGTCAGCAACACCGATATCATAGGACAAGGGCAGTTGCAGCGTGCTGCCTGTTGCAACCTCGGCGAGTCGTTCACCACTAATCCGTCAGTCGATGTGAGCTATGCCGATGCCGCCACCGGCGCCCGCCAGATAAAGCTGCTGGGGCTGAGCGGCACCTATGTGCAGATGCTCACGGAGAATGTGCCCAACCTGCGCGGCGCTGCCCTTCCTTACAGCCTGGGCTTTGTGCCCGGCCCGTGGATGCAGTCAATACAGGTGTC
>JAEDNZ010000064.1 GCA_016302215.1 Muribaculaceae bacterium | reverse complement strand
GCCGAGAGCTATCGCCACCAGCGCCACCGCCGATGCGAGGCCAAAGAGCGGCTTGAAGCCCCACTCGTTAATCACCGCCAGGCCCAGAGCCGGAGCCACCGCAGTGGATACCGCCATTGACAAGCCGTAAATTCCCAGCCCCTCGCCCATACGTCGCGCCGGTATGATATCGGTGACCCAAGTGGCCGAGGCATTGCTCGAGGCGGCATGAAACACGCCGTGGGCCGTGCGCAGCACCACAGCCATAGCGATACCCGCCGACACGAAATAGCCCATAGGGGCAAGCGCCATGCCGACAAGACCTATCATCAAGATGACACAGCGGCCTCGCGTGTCAATGAGCCAACCCACAAAGGGGCGCGACACTATCGACGCGATGCTGAATAGCGCCGTGGCCACACCAATGGTCACGGCATCGCCGCCCAGATAAGTCACAAAGAAAGGGAAGGTAGGCAGCAAGGCATGGAAATTGACAAAGACAAACAGGTTGACCAAGCATATCTTGACAAACGAGGCCGTCAGCAGCTTGGGGCGCGATTTGATTTCACTCATGATTGATTTACATTATTGAACTATTAAGAATGGCATATATATACACACAAATGCAACGAGCAGCGCCAAGGGGGATACACGCGCGGCCGATTATACAACCGGATTTACGTGCCTTGACACTACTCGTTGCATTGTCGTATTTTTCAACGACAAAGTTACAAAAAAAGTACTTTCTAATGCACCTTAGCCCCTCAGTATTTATGATTTTTTAGGCTTGCAGGCTGATTAGGGGCGGGGTTAGCGGAGGAGGTGGAGGTCAGTTACATCGAAGCGGGGCAGGGCCAGCAGGTGCAACTGCGCTGCTCGGTCGTCGAGAGATCCGGAGCCGTCGCCCACGACAAAGCCTTTGGCTGTGAGAGCGAGGCGGGTGGCGGTGAGGGCCTTTTCGGGGGTGTTGTTGTCTTCGCTTAGATGGCAAAGGAAGATATTGCGCAGCTGCTGCGATGCGATGCGCGCCACATAATCGGCACACACGGCATTGTCAAGATGTCCGGTGTCCTTGAGTATGCGCTGCTTGAGATATTCAGGATATGAGCCGGCGAGCAGCATGTCGCGGTCATAGTTGCTCTCAATCATGATATCGTTGGCACGGCGCAGATAGTAGTCTGCTCTGTCGGTGATGATGCCCGAGTCAGTCATCACCACAAAAGTGGAGCCGGCGCCTGTGATTGAGAAGCCCACATTGTCGCTGCCGTCATGGCTGGTGGCAAATGCCGTGATGGAGAGCGCACCCACGGCGAAGGGTGTCTCCTTGAAGATGGGTGTATGATAGTCCTTGATGCGGCGCGAGATGTTGTGCCGGCGCAGTATGCCCTTGAACGCACCCAGGGTGGCATACAGCCTCATGTGCTTATGGTTGCGGAGTATGTTGTAGGCATACCTGACATGGTCGGCATGGTCGTGTGTAAGGATAATGCCTGCTATCGTGGCTACATCGATGCCGCAACGATGCAGGGCGTCGAGCACCACCTTTGGGTCCACGCCGGCGTCGATTAGCACGCCGCAGCTGCGCGTGCCTAAGTAAGCGCAATTGCCGCTGCTGCCACTGCCGAACGACATAAATCGCAGCACCTCATCGCGCTCTACGGCCGCCATCGGCTCAATGCCGGTAGCGGCGCGCTCGGCCATCTTGCTGCGCTGCTCATCGACGACCTTGCGCACCACCTCAAAGACGGCATCGTCGTCGCTGCCGGCATCACTCGGCATGGCATCGTCGCCGAAAAGACTGGGTAGTGGCAAATCATATAAACTGCGCGAAGAGCGGCGCTGGCGTTTGGCGGGCATGGTGGTCAAAAGGTGGGGTTAAGAGTATAGGAGGAATATTGTGGGTCGCTTGTTGTAATCGTAAGTGCGGGCGCGCCATTGCGATAGGGGCAGTGTCACAATCTGCTGTTGCGGCCCGGTGATGTCTGACGCCACACACAGCAGCATGTCGCCGGGGAGCGTGCGCGTAAGCTCGTCGATGAGGCGATTGTTGCGATATGGAGTCTCTATGAATATCTGAGTGCGGCGGCGCGAGCGTATCTCTTGCTGCATGGTCTTCATCGCCGCTGCACGGCGCGAGGCCTCTACGGGCAGATATCCTACGAAGGCGAAGCTCTGGCCGTTAAATCCCGAAGCCATCAGCGACATAATGATGCTCGACGGGCCCACGAGCGGCACCACCTCGTATCCGCGGCGCTGCGCTGCGGCCACCAGGTCGGCTCCGGGGTCAGCGACGGCGGGGCATCCGGCCTCGCTGATGACGCCGATGTCATGGCCGGCTGCCAAAGGGTCAAGCATAGCCTCGACGTCGGCGGCCGGCGTATGCTCGTTGAGCTCCACCATGTTCAGGTCGTCGATGCAAATATTCCTATCTACACTTTTGAGGAAGCGGCGCGCCGAGCGCAGGTTCTCGACCACGAAGTATCGCACACTCTTGATGGCCTCAAGATTGCGAGCGGGCAACACCTCGTCAGGGCGTGTATCGCCCATAGGCACCGGGAATAAATATAGAGCAGCCACGTCAGTGAAATAGTAGAGCCAACGTCAGGCATCAGCCTGACACAATAATATTATTATATAGCAAAGGCGGGCTTGTAGAGAGGCCCGCCCTTGCTTGTATGTAAGCAATTACTCAAAACTTGATTTTGTGAAGTCGAGCAAGTGATTTTCGATTTTGTTCTTGCCGAGGAGGAGCATCATAGGTTGCACACGGCCGATGCCCATTGACTGATTGTAGCGCTGAGCATACTCGTCAAATTCGAACTTGCGGTTTTCGGTGTTGACGTCCTTAACCTGGAACACTACCACGGCGTTGTTGCCTTGGAGCGGGCCAACAACTTCGCCCTTCTTGGCTTGGGCGATAGCACCCTGGATGAGGCTCTCGTTGTAACCGATGCCTGCGAGCATGGGCGAGCTGAATACGGCATCGCCCTCAGCAGCTTCAGTGCCCATGACCTTGGCATAACCGGCCACGTCCTTAGCCTTGCCATTGTATTGAGCGATTAGCTTCTCGGCCTTTTTGGCTTTGAGAGCTTCGGCCTGGAGGCGGTCAGCGATGAGGTCAGCATCCCAGGGGAGATAATCGCCCTCGTAGATGTTCTTGACAGCGATAGTCAGGAGGTAGCTTTGCTTGGAGTCTTGATAGATAGGCATCACCTGGCCCTTCTTGGCCTCCATAGCCCACTTGACAGCGCTGCGCGAGTCGGTGGCATTGCCGATGCGCACACTTGATGCGGTGACGCTGGCGGGCATAACGGTGTAACCGGCAGCGGCGGCATTCTTGGCGAAGTCCTCAGCCGAAGAGTTAGCGCCGATAAAGGTGTTGAGGTCAGCATTGAGCTTGGTGAGGGTCTCGTTAGAGGGGTCAACGGTGTATTCAGCTACAGCCACGTCGTAGATGGCGACGGCGCTGTTGCGCTTGTTGATGCGATAAAGTGTCTCCACAGCCTGGCCTTGGATAGAGTCCTTGACGATGAAAGCCTGGCCGATGGCGCCGGTGGAGAGCGCCTCTTTGATGCGGGCGGGGATATTCTCAATGGCGAGCGAAGTCCAGACGCTGTCGTTGCCCTGCACGGCGGTGCCATCGATAAGGTCGGCAAACTTGGCGCCGGCATTGACCTGAGCCAGGAGCGAGTCGAGCGAGCCTTGGTCGGCGCGGCCGAGCATTGACACGTTGATAGAGTCAATGTCGCTGGTGACGTCGAGGAGCTTTGCGATGGTGTATTTGTCGTTGGCGGTAGAGATTACCTTAGCCACGCCCACTGTGGCGGTGTCAATGTAAGACTTGAGCGCCTTGTCAGTGATGCGAGCCTTAGATGAAGCGCGGCGCGACACCACAAACTTGGTGTTGCCG
Organism: Muribaculaceae bacterium; assembly: GCA_016302215.1. Lineage (GTDB taxonomy): Bacteria > Bacteroidota > Bacteroidia > Bacteroidales > Muribaculaceae > CAG-873. Next base: position 5,870 of record JAEDNZ010000064.1, on the reverse strand, counting down.
TCGAGGGCAGAGGTGCCTTCAGAGGCGTTGAGCGCTACGATAGCGTTCTCAACAGCCTTCTGGCCGGCGATGCGGTCAGCCTGGGAAGGCTCGATAGCCACGTAGATATAGTCGATAGAGCGAGTAGGCTCGTCGAGGCGGTATTGAGCTTTGTTTTTCTCGTAAGCAGCTTGGAGGTCAGCGTCGGCTACAGTCACGTCCTTGTCAGCCACGGTAGAGTAGCTCTTGGTGGCGTAAGCGATGTGACGCGTGGTGGCGTTGTCGTCATAGAATGCTTTAGCATCGATTTTGTTGGCGGTGAACAGGCCTGTCACCAGACGATAGAACTTCTCTTGCAAGAGGCTCTTCTCGAGGTCAGCCTCCTCGTTGGCCCAGAGCTTTTTGAGCTGCTCGCCGGCCTCGGCGGGGAGGTTGTACTTGGCGGGGTTCATCATAGCGTCATATACGGCTTTACCGGAGACTTCGGGGAGGCCAATCTGCTGTGAGAGCGTAGCGATAAACTGGTAAGCCTGGCGGTGAGGAGTCTCGCCGGTGAGGGCGTTGGAGATTTCGGTATCGGTGACTTTGATACCCAACTCATCATACTCCTTGTTGAGGAGTTGCTCAAAGAGCACTTCGTTGATGACCTGGAGTGAGAGCTGGTCATTGTCAACGTTTTGACCTTGAGCCTGAGCTTGCTCGCTTGCCGCATTGATGCGGTTTTGATACTCGTTGTAATCGACCGTGCAGCTACCGGCCTCAGCCACGGTCATGCCATTGCCAAAATAGGTGCGACCTGATGTCAGGAAGTCACCGAGAATGAACGCAAGCAACGCCACAATGATGATAACGAAAAGCAGCACTGACTTGCTTCGGATTTTTTCTAATGTTGCCATTTTGTGTATTTAGTCTTTATTTATATTATTCTGAAAACAAACGTACAAAGATACGTTATTTTCGCCACGCGACAAAATTTAGAGCTAAAATTGTGTGTTTTAGCCCTAAAATTGGCTCTGCGAGGAGTAGCGCGGCAGCGCAATGGGCGCATCGCGGGCGCCGAGGCTCAGCCTATATTGAAGGCTCGCTTGATGGCCTCGACATAGTCGAGCTTCTCCCATGTGAACAGCTCCACATCGAGTGTGATGGGCTCCTCACCGGCGGCGGTGAAGGTCTTGGTGACGACACGCGGCGTGCGGCCCATATGTCCGTAGGTCGATGTCTCACGGTAGATGGGGTAGCGCAGCTTGAGGCGCTGCTCAATGGCGTGGGGGCGCATGTCGAAGATGTCGGCCACGCGGCTCGATATCTCGGCATCGCTCAGGCCCAGATGCGAGGTGCCGTAGGTGTTGACATATATGCTGACGGGGCTTGCCTCGCCGATGGCATAAGCCACCTGCACCAACGCTCTCTCAGCCACGCCGGCGGCCACGAGGTTTTTTGCTATATGGCGCGCAGCATAAGCTGCCGAGCGGTCAACCTTGCTGGGGTCTTTGCCCGAGAAGGCTCCGCCGCCATGAGCGCCGCGACCGCCGTAGGTGTCAACGATGATTTTGCGGCCGGTGAGACCGGTATCGCCGGTGGGTCCACCGATGACAAATTTGCCGGTGGGGTTGACAAGCAGCTTGTAGTCATCGTCAAAGTAAGCACGGATATCCTCGGGCAGCAGCGCCTTGACGCGCGGTATGAGTATGTGGCGCACATCGTCGAGGATGGTCTGCTGCATGCGGCGGTCAGCCTCGTCTTGGCTCACGCCGGGGCCGGGGGTGACAAACTCGTCGTGCTGAGTGGAGATGACTATGGTGTTGACGCGCACGGGGCGGTGGTGTTCGTCATACTCCACGGTGACCTGGCTCTTGCTGTCGGGGCGCAGATATGTCATCACGCGGCCCTCGCGGCGTATCACGGCGAGCTCTTTGAGGAGGGCGTGGCTGAGAGCGAGAGTCAGCGGTATGTAGAGCGGGGTCTCGTCAGTGGCGTAGCCAAACATCATGCCTTGGTCGCCGGCGCCTTGCTCCTCGGGGTGCTGACGCTCCACGCCGCGGTTGATGTCACCGCTCTGCTCATGCAGAGCCGATAGCACGCCGCACGAGCCGGCATCGAAGCCCAGCTCGGGGCGGGTGTAGCCGATATCGCTGATGACGCGACGGGCCACGCTCTGCAGGTCGATGTAAGCCTGGCTTTTGACCTCGCCGGCGATGATTACCTGGCCGGTGGTGACGAGAGTCTCGCAAGCCACCTTTGAGTGGGCATCGCGGGCAAGAAACTCATCAAGTATGGCATCTGATATTTGGTCAGACACCTTGTCGGGGTGCCCTTCTGACACAGATTCCGAAGTGAAGAGATAATTCATAGTAGGATTGTGTGGATTGTTGATTGTTTACATAAAAAATTAGCCGCGGACGAGGTCTTCAAAGAGAACCTGCTCCACGGCCACGGGCTAATATGTTAGGTCGGCCACACTTGAGGCCTAAATGACATTTTAGCATTTTTTTGAGTGGTTGCAAGCAGGCAAATCTGTCCACCTTGTCGTATTGACACCGCAAAGGTACTACTTTTTTTGCAAACGGCAAAATATATTTTCGCCGGCCATGGCCGGGTCAACGCAGATGAGCCAATCCGAGCGACAGCAGCGACAGCGACGCCACCGCTGTCGAGGCCATCGCTCTCGCCGCCTCTATCATAGTGGCGCCGGTGGTGATGATGTCGTCAACGACCATCACGTTAAGGCCCGCGAGCTCATCGGGGGCTACCACGCCGAAGCGTCCCGAAAGATTGGCGGCACGGTCGTGCTGCGAGAGGTGAGTCTGGGTGGAGTGACCTCGCCTCGCCACCAAGTTGTCACCCACGGGGATGCCGGCGACCGCTCCCAGGCCACGCGCCACCTCCTCGGCCTGATTGTAGCCTCGGCGCATACGTTTGAGCCAATGCATAGGCACGGGCAGCAGCACGTCGATGTCAGCGAGCACGCCGGAGGCCTGCAGCTCAGCGGCATAGAGGCGGGCTGCGTTGCGTGCCAGCGCCGGACGGTCAGAGTATTTTGACCGGCGCACGATGTCGGCATAGGGGCTTGAGCTATAATAGTACAACCAGCTCATGGCCTTATTGATAGGAATGGCCGTGCGCCCCAGGCGCTTGTGTATCTCGTTGAAGTCGGGGTCTCGGTGCAGCATGGTGCGCGGCGCGTCAAGGTCGCATTTGAGGCACATCACCTGCTCACCCTGAGTCAAGGCGGCACCGCATACCACACAGCGGTGTGGCGCGATGCCGTCAAATATCGAGTGTAAAATAGCTGCCATAGGAAGAGGCGTCAGCTACTCGTTAAGATGCACGGAGCTATTGCAGCTTACTGCATTGAGGAGGGGGCACTGTCAGCGCACCACCACGGTGACCGGTGTCACACAGAGGTCGGTAGCGATGATGTAAGCGCCGGGGGTGAGGCTCACCTCGGTGTTGTTGGTGACATCGGTGATAGTCTTGACCACGCGGCCGGTCATGTCGTAGATGGTGCACAGGCTCTGCGGCTGCGACAGCATCAGGCGCACACCGCCGTCAATGGCCATTGCCGAGAAGGGCTGAGTGGCGTCAACACCGATGCCTTGCACGCCGCCGTGGCGCACCCACATAATGTCAGACTCTTCAGAGAAATAGCCCAGGCGCGAAGACTTCACGCTGTAGCACTCATAGTCGCTCTCGTCAAAGCCCTCAATCAGCAGCGAGGAGCTCTCTGACTCGAGGGTCTCCACAATGGTCTCGCCATCGACATAACGGGTGCGAGTCACAAGCCAGTAATCGATTGTTTCGTCTTGCGGCACGCTCCAATTGGCCACATACGAGGTGGAAGTGATGTCAGTCGGCGCCTCAACTACGGGTCGTGAGAGCGTGGGCACCGGGAAGGCATGGCCCACGAGGTTGACGCCCATACCCGTGGGGTATTGAGCCTCAATGTCGGCGCCGGTGATTATCAGGCGCACATTGTGCTCACCCTCAGCGGTAGGCGTATATTTCACCGGCAGGCGGTAACCGGCAGTGGAGTTGACCGCGGTCTTGCTGATAGTGGTCACCGGCAGGGAGAACATCTCATAGTTGTCAGAGCGCTTGGAGATGGTGACATACAGGTCAGCAGTGAGGTCTTGGCCTCTGAACACCAGCTCAGACACGGCGCTCTTGCCCACAGCCACATCGGCGAAAGCCAGCTCCATGTCATGCACGGGGGTGAACAGCTCCGGCTCACCGCCGGTAGAGCCGGAGGCACCCGGGTCAAAAGCCTCGCCCTTGTGGCGGCCCCATATATACTCGGCGAGGTCGGGATAGTCAATGAAGGGGTTGCGATTGTTCTGAATGCGATAGACAGCATCGTTGCGGTTGATTTCCTTGTCATCGACAGGGTCGTCACGGTGCCACTTGAGCAGGAGCTCCACGGCCCAGCTGCTGAGCGTGGGATAAGTGTTGGAGCTGACCATGTAGGTGTATTTCCAGGTCAGGTTTTGATAGGCGGTGGCCATGTAGAAGTATGTGCGAGCAAAGTCGCCTTTATACACATCGTCAGGCTCAAAGACGTAGTTAGCGCCGCCGCCCTGGCCCTGCACGGGATACCCGACGGTAGAGACGCCGTTGAAGAATTTGAGTGTGTAGTTGTGGTCCACCTCGCCCAGGGGATAGTTGCTCTTAGCCATATTGGCATCGCGCTCAGAGGGGTAAAGGTGGTTGAGGTCAATGTAAGGCGGTATGTTGGTGTCGCCGCCCCACCAGCTCTTTGGGAATGAGTGCTCGCGGTTTAAGCCTGAGAAGCTCGGAGCATAGAACACCTTGTCGGAGTACATATCCCACCAGCGGTTGGAGTTGGGGTAAAGGTCAGTCTGCTGAAAGGTAGATGACAGCCCGTAGTATGTAGAGTTGTAACCATTAGCGTCAGTGGGGTGAGTGAAGTTGCTGATTATATTATACACGGCAGTCTTGAGCTCGGCATCAGCCTTGCCCTTGAGCGTACTATAATATCCTGCGGGAATCACGGCGAGCGCCGAAGGTGTCGCGGCAGCGACAGCGACAATAGCGAAAGTGCGTAAGATGGTATTCATTGATAATAATAAGGGTTAGCTGACAAAGGTAAGCAATAATATTCAAATCACGAAATATAAGGCCAAAAAAACCGACAAAATGCTTCCTAACGCTTCCTAATGGACCTCCATAACTAAATAAAGGGCGGTCTCACGACGCCCTTTATTTAAATACACAATTATCTATAAAACAACTATATTTTTGACCTCCTCAAAGGAGTAGGTGCATACAATTTTTGTGCAAATTTATAGTCAATGTTTATTTTGTGCAAAATTGCAGAGTTAATTATTGTTATAAAGGTAAAAAACGCTAAATGGCAGCCACGAAATGCCACTTGGTCGGGGCTGACGCCATAGCTGCCGCCGCGGCGTCAAACGAAGGCTGCCTTCCGGCCGCTAATGACAGGTGACACACGGCGATGCCGGCATCGAGCGCCGTATAGTGATTGTCTGACAACATATACAGCAGATATTTGCCTGAAGATGCTTTAATCACCCTCCAGGCCTGGCTATTGCTGCTTGAGGGCGCCAAGCGTAGGGCCTCGAGAATGGGGTCGATGGCCTCGCCGCCATCGGTCACAGCCACCGGCGAGGCTATTGTGCCTTCAAAAAACAGCTTGTCGGCGCTCTTGCGGCGGGCGCTACCGGCCATGAGCCTCAGGGCGCGGTCAATCATAGTGACGCGGCTTGAGGGGCGTCCCACAGCTATCACCGCGTGTATCTTCTCGCCGGAGAGCATGGTGGCGTTGCCAAACATCGCGGGCCTGAAAGTACCGGCGAGCCAGCAGGTGCCGAAGCCGGCGAGGGTTGCGGCAAGCACGAAGTATTCGGCGGCGA
>JAEDNZ010000063.1 GCA_016302215.1 Muribaculaceae bacterium | reverse complement strand
GCATCACGCCTCAGCGCCATTACGGCCTGCAATGGGGCATGCTGCGCCCCGGCGACGCCGCTAACTTCATCGCCGTAGATAAGCTCTCGCCACGCATGCGTGTGCTCAGCACCGTCATTCGCGGTAAGGAGGTATATAACTGCAACTCATATCTGAGCACCATACAGTCGCAGGCTAAGTCAATCAGCAACCAGATGGCTATCCTGGGCAATTATCCCAACCGCTTTGTGGCGCAGCCCATCACTGCGGCAGATATAGCCCTGTCGCTCCATCAGGGCGACACCGCCCACATCATCAGCGCCTCTGACGGCAGCCTCCTCACCGGACATGAGAGCGTTACCGTCACCGGCAACCCCCTCGCCGATATGCGCTATCCCTGGGGCGAGGTGCAGAAGATTGTGGTGTATGACCGATACCACGAGGGGGCGCGCCCCGTGGTGGCGCTCATACGCGGCTTCGGCATCACCAATGGCGCTATGGCTGCATCGATAGCTCACGACTGCCACAACATTGTGGCGATAGGCTCTGACGATGACTATATAGTGCGAGCCATCAACCGTGTCATCGAGATGCAAGGCGGAGAGGTGGCTATCGCCGGCGACGAGCTGACCGATATGGCGCTGCCTATCGCCGGGCTCATCTCGCCGCTGAGCGGCCACGAGATAGCCTATCGCAGCGAGCGGCTTCAGGACACCATCCATAAGGCCGGCTGCTCCCTCAAGTCGCCATTTATCACCATGGCATTTATGTGCTTGCCCGTCATCCCCGAGCTCAAGCTCACTGACCGCGGGCTGATGGACACCAAAGCCTGGCGCTTCATTTCATAAACTGACCTCGCGGCCTCTCCTCCCGGGGCGAGAGAAATGCTCACCGGCTCGCCGCCGTTCTATCCGATAACCCGCTCAGAAAAGTCGGCGGTGCTTGCGGTAGAAGTAGAGGAGGGCGGCAATGTGTCGGCGACCCAGGGGCGATAGTATGCGGCGCGTGGTGGCTCGCTGCCAGTCGTGCACGATGGTGATGTGGGGCAGATATTTGACGGTGAAGCCGGCGGCACGCACGCGGGCGCAGTAGTCGGCGTCTTCGGGCCCATAGAAAATATGCTCATCGAGCAGGCCCACGCGCTGCATCACCTCGCGGCGCATCACCTGGCATGCGCCGATGACGTAGTAAGGGTCGGTGGTGGTGGCTGGTTGCGCCGATGCCGTGCGTGCCCGCAGCCCCAGCACATTGCGCAGCTTGATGCCCAGGCCGGGGAATGGCTTGGCGCTGTCCTGCACCTGGCCGGCGGGGGAGAGCAGCTGCGGCGCTGCGATGCCCACGTCGCGATGGTCGGTGACGTATGCCACGAGAGCGTCAATGGCCTCGGCGGAGACGATGGTGTCGTTGTCGAGTATCATCAGCACCTCGCCGGCGGCCTCCTGCAGCCCCACGTTGCGGCCGGCAGCCACGCCGCGGTTGCTGCCGAGCCTTATCAAGCGCAGGCGTGAGCACCACGAGTAGCGCTCGGCGGCGATGGCGGCGGCGGTGCCGTCAGTGGAGCCGTTATCTACGAGCACCACCTCGGCGTCGCTGTGGGCCTGCATATATGGAGTGAGCGAGGCGAGGCAGCGCAGCGTGTAAGCTGACTGGTTGCAGGTGAGTATGACGATTGACAGGCGCATGGCTGCTGTGACGGTTATTGGCGGCGGCGGGTAGGGAGGAGCGCTACTCTTAGCCGAAGAGCTTTATCTTGAGCGCTTTAAGCGAAGCGGCAAACTCGCTCCAGGAGCTGAATCGGCGCATCTGCTTGATGATAAACGCCGGGCGGAGGAAGAAGCTGATGTTGTTGCGGAAGAGCAGGCGCTCCATCTCGCGTGCGCTGATATTGGGCAGGTTGAGAATAGACTCGCGCTGCACATCGGTGGGCTTATAGTCACCGCCTTTAATCCAGCCGTTTTCTTTGCAGAGGGTGTAGTATTTGGTGCCGGGGAATGGCGACACAATGTTGAACATCACCTGATCTACGCCGAGCTTCTTGACCTCGCGCAGGGTGTGCTTGACGGTGTCGCGTGTCTCCAGGGGGCTGCTGCCGATGAGGATATTCAGCTTGACGGGCACGCGGTGGCGCTTGAGCATATCTACGGCGCGGTATATATCATCGGGTGTGATGCCCTTCTTGACATACTCGAGGATGCCGGGGTCAAACGACTCCACGCCCAAGTCAATATAACGGCAGCCGCTCTCGCCGAGCATCTTGGCTATAGGCTCGGTGATGGCATCGACACGCGCCTCGCAGCCCCACACAATGTTGTGGCGGCGGAGGATGTCACAGATGCCGCGAGTGCGCTCCTCATTCCAGATAAAGTTGTCGTCCATAAAGCCAATGGCCTTGAATCCTTGAGCGGCGAGCTGCTCCACCTCTCGCTCAATGCTTTGGAGCGAGCGAAAACCTATCGTAGGCTTGCGACCGTCGTGGTCCTTGCCATACTCTATCTCGCGGGCAAACGACAGCGACGACGGCACACAGTAGATGCATCGGAAGGGGCAATTGCGCGAGGTGAACATCGTGGTGTAAGGCCCGGTCTTTAGCTTTGGGTTGTGATAAACGTGGTCAGCCACGAGGTCGCGGGCCGGCAGGGGCAGCGCATCGAGGTCAGTGATGAGCGGGCGCGACGGATTGTGGGTGATATTGTCGCCGCAGCGGTATGACACGCCGGCGATGCCCTCAGCGCCGCGCTTGTGCTCCAGCGCCGCTACCAGCTCCACCACGGTGGCGTCAGGCTCGCCGCGCACCACATACACATTGTCATCGACGAGGCATTTGCGGCTGTAGTAGGTAGGGCCGGGGCCCATCATTATCACCGGTGTGGCGCTGTGGTATCGGCGCACCACGCTGATGGCTTGCAAGTCACTCTCGATGGATAGGTTTACGGCCCAGATGATGTATGCCTCGGAGCGGTCGTCGGCGACAAAGCGCTCAAAGTCATCGGCGCTGTGGTGGTTGAAGACAAAGTCGCGATATGCCACCTCGTGGCCGGCGCCATCGCGCAGGCCGGCAGCCACGGTCAGCTCATAGATATTGGGCATCGGATACACCACGCGGGTGCAGCCAGCCGAGCGCTCAGCGGGCTGACGATGGTCATAGCATGGGGGGACGATGAACGTAAGTTTCATTTGCGGGCGTGAATGTGTTTAATACAAAGCTCTGTCAGTATTATAGTGTAACGCTAAATCATGGTGAAATATTGCGTGGCGGCGGTGTCAGTCTTCAATTTCAGATAGCTCGAGCCATCGCATCTCCTTCTCGTCGAGGGCCTCTTTCACCTGCTCATATCGCTGCGCCTTGTCGGCGATGTCGGCGATTTGAGTGCCCGAATTGAAAATCTCCTCGAGGGCGGCACGCTCGGCGCTGAGAGCCTCGATGTCGGCGCAGAGCTGCTCCATCTCGCGCCGCTCCTTGAAGGAGAGGCGTCGCGGGCGCTCGGCGCGGCAGCGCTCCTGAGTCTTGGGCTTGGCGGTTGCGGCGGCAGCGGCAGCGGCCTCGGCGTTCTTAAACTCGCGCCACTCGCTGTATGTGCCCGGGAAGTCGCGCACCACGCCGTTGCCCTCCATCACAAACAGGTGGTCAGCGATATTGTCGAGGAAGTAACGGTCGTGGCTTATGATGATAGCACAGCCGCCGAACGATGCCAGATACTCCTCGAGGATGCCCAGCGTGATGATGTCGAGGTCATTGGTGGGTTCATCAAGGATGAGAAAATTTGGGCGGCGCATCAGCGTCACCGCCAGATGCAGGCGGCAGCGCTCGCCGCCGCTGAGCTTGGCGATATATTTCTGCTGGTCAGGCACCGAGAAGAGAAAGCGCGTGAGATACTGCATAGGTGTGATGTGGCGGCCATCGTCGAGCACTATGTCGTCGGCAAGCTCGCTGACGGCGTCGATGACGCGCTTGCTCTCGTCAAAGGCGATGCCCTCTTGGCTGTAATATCCGAAGCGCACGGTCTCGCCCACATTCCACGCTCCGCTGTCGGCCGGCTCCAGGCCTTGCAGCATCTTCACAAACGTGGATTTGCCCACGCCGTTGGGCCCAATGATGCCTATCTTCTCGTGGCGGGCAAAGGTGTAGGTGAAGTGGTCGAGAATGACCTTGTCGCCATATTGCTTGCACACATCTACAGCTTCAAAAATCTTGGAGCCAATGTATGAAGCCGTGTTGGATGCGAGATTGATATTGCCGCTATCGCCGATGGGGCGGCGAGCACGCTCGCGCAGGTCATAGTATTGGTCAATGCGATATTTCGCTTTGCCGGCGCGCGCTTGTGGCTGGCGGCTCATCCACTCTTGCTCACGGCGCAGCGTGTTGCGAGCGCGCTCGCGCTCGGCGCTGAGAGCCTCGATGCGCTCGGCTCGTCGCCGCAGGTAGTAGTCATAATTGCCCTCATAGACGAATGTGGAGCAATTGTCTATCTCGATGATTTTGGAGCAGACGCGGTCCAGAAAGTATCGGTCGTGAGTGACCATCAGCAATGTCATGCGCTGTCGGCGCAGGTATCCCTCGAGCCACTCTATCACATCTACGTCGAGATGGTTGGTAGGCTCATCGAGTATCATCATATCAGGCTTTTGGAGTATAGCGCAGGCCAGCGCCACGCGCTTGCGCTGACCTCCAGACATGGTGTCAACGACGCTGTCGGCCTCGGTGATGCCGAGCTGGCTGAGCAGGCGACGGGCTGCGTTTTCGCGGTCGAGGGCGCTCTCGTGGTGGCTGTCAGGATTTTCCACCCTAAGGCAACGCTGCAGCGCCGTCTCTCCGGCCTCAAAAGCGGGCGTCTGCGGCAGATAGCCTATGCGCAGGCCATTACGCGCGGTGATATTGCCGCTGTCAGCAGCAATATCACCGGCGATAATTCCTAATAGTGTGGATTTGCCCGTGCCGTTTTTGGCCACGATGCCTATCTTGTCGCCCTCGTTGATGCCGAAGGTCACATCGCCAAAGAGCAGACGGTCGCCAAAGCTCTTGGTGAGATTTTCGATTTGCAGATAACTTATCATTTATCTGCAAAAGTAGCAATTTTTTGGCAAACGACAATATATGCGTCAGCCACAATCGCTGTCAGGCCGTGATTTCGGTGAATTTTGACTTGGGCGCGTTGCACAGCGGACATTTGTAGTCGTCAGGCATATCGCCGTCAAACTCCACCTCATATCCGCACACCTCGCAGCGGAATTTGCGCTTTGTGGTCTCGGTGGCTGCCGGTTGCTGAGCCTCAGTGGCGGGCGCTACATAAGTGGGCGCATTTTTTGGTGCAGAGCCTTTGACCACAGAGTGGTAAAACTCATAGGTCATAGGTGTGCCGGTCTCTTTCACGGCATCAACCAGGCGAGCCATGACCACCACGTGGGTCTCATTGTCAACAAAATTGATTGCGTCAAGCACCAGGCGCGCTGCAAAGACGCCATTGACGATAGGCGCTCCCGACAGCATCGTATAGCCATAATCGGCATACTTATCCACCTCGCGTGAGGTGTGAAAACCAAAGGAGCCTATCACGCTCCAATCGCTCTCTTGGGCCACCACTGAGAGCGAGAAGCGCCCGTTGCGGCGTATGGCTTCGAGGGTGTAATTGTTTTTGTTGAGCGATATGGCCAAGATGGGATTTTGCGATGTGACTTGAAAGCAGGTGTTGATGGTGCAGCCCACGGGGCGCTCGCCGTCAAGAGTGCCCACGATATATAAACCGTAGGTGAGCTTGAAAAGTGCGGTAGTATCCATTTTTTTGTATTGGTCGGTTAATTAATAATTGATAGTGTTTTGTTAAATGGTATATTGTAAGTCGTGATGCAAAAATAGTGATTATTTTTATATCAAACAACAGCCGGAGCTGAAAAGTTGCAAGCACCGCTAACGCCCCAAAGCCGCCGTATTGACACCCCATAACACCCACGTTGGGCCTAAAAAGAAACTGTTTTTATAAAAAATGAAGAAAATTTCTTGAAAAATTTGGAATTTAATAAAATATGGTATATATTTGCGACACATTCATAAAGAAAGGATAGATAATACTCATTTTGCACAGTAATTGACCTTCGCGCACGAGAAGAACGGTCTCGGCGCAAGAATGTGCAAAAGCCCCGAAGGGATGCCTGAGGGGCATCGAAGGATGTCGTGAGACACCCCTTCATTAAGCGTGAAAGTCGCGTGTTGGTTTCCCCCGATACGCGATTTTCGCATTTCCCCCTGTCAGACCAGTCTGCTTCGCATTAAGAACAGTAGCGCTGCATGCGGCATCGCCGCTAACTTCAGGCTGTTATGTGCGTATCGTCCACGCCATACTCGCGTAAGACGCGGCAACTCTGACTCCCATCTGTACGGACTAAAAGGACAGCAGTTTTAGCGTTGTAAATGTGCGCATTGACGATAGATCGTATCAATATCGTGGCGCTTTTATTTTGACCGGTGTGTCAGTTTATAAATTCCGTATTCTTGTCGTGAGTTCTTTCATTCGCTTGATTAGATTATCAAACGACAGGCTCTGCTCATCATATACGAAGTGCTTCTGCATTGATTGATAGTCTTTTTCCCATTCTTTTATGATGGGTTCGGGTGGAATAAATGACAAAGTAGAAGGCTTATGCATATCATAATTTACGCCTTCTATTCTATTAAATACCGAACGATGTTTCACCACGTTGTCATACAACTCTTTATCAGCTATGGATTTGCCAAACTCAGTATCCATAATCTTTTCGATGTCATAGAGGTGCCGACTCATGCGGTTGCTTCGAGGATGCTCCTTTTGAAATTCCTCATGCAATAAGAATATTTTTTCAAGGAAAGTTCGAGTCGGCACGACAGTGGGAAACCGCACCACTATATCTTCCTCATCGTTAAGGACATCAGCAACAAAGCTTCGTATAGTTTTGTACTCTGTCGGTTCGTCCATTGACAAGCAGCTTATTTCAATTTTCACCATTGGCTCAATATATTCCGATATCTCCGGCAATATTGATTTGTAATGTACGAAAATTGTTGATGGATGGGTAGTCGGTCGCAGCTCAGTGGTGTTGCCTGCATTATCCATTCTTATCAGCTCCGGTTCGATGCTGAAGCCATTGATCCCCATTTTGTTGAATGCTTCTGTCAGCTCATCGGGTAATTGTCTTACGACGTAATGGCGTGTGGCGCGTCTTAGTTTTGCCAACTGATTGTTTGACGTTGAGGAAATGCCAAAAGCACCTTCGCGGCGCATGGCAATGTCGATATCTTCGCTGAACCGATTAATCAACTTCCAGCCCTTTGATAATGAAGTGCCACCTTTGAATGACATAAGGTCGAAATGACATGTTGTTGACAGCGCTTTGAGAGTCATAGTAACCCACCAGTCTTTTTCTACAGCCAATTGTGGCAAAAGAGTCTTTGCCGATGTCAGTTCAATGACATCGATGCGTTCATCTATGCTTAATTGTTGCCAATGCTTCATTGTGGCATAAGTTTCTTAATTATTTTTTGAATCCATAGTGGTGCAAGCTGTAAATCTTCATGAAGATATAGGTCGGCATGCTTGTCAATAAACCGCCTTATGGCTTCATACTCCCTACCTGAGATGTTTTCTTCTCCGAGTTCTCTTAAACCTTGTATCAGCAATGGTATGACCTTGCCTTTTGCAGCGAAATTTTTTGGCGAGGCATGTCGAAACGATATTTCACGGTCACCTATTTTGATTGTTCGCGTTGACCCTGTAGTGATGTAAGATAAGGTCATAGGCACCTGTGTTGACAATCCTATTAGATTTGCCGCTGTAGTCCCGGTGGGCAAAATCTCACACTTATCACGGTGGGCTATTCTTAGCGCTATTTTTTCAAGAGGCACGGGGACGTTACCAAATCTGGATACTTTTGGTTTGATATAGATGCCGTGTCCGGCCTTTTCGAGTGAGCCGGTGATTGATGCTTCGTGCAATATTTTCCTAATGGTTTCCGCTGCTCCCAAATGTGCAAAATCAGATATGAAAAATATAGAATGGGGTTGGCTTTCTTCTATACTTTCCATAACGGATCGCTTAATGTTTCCGCGCTCTGCACTATTCATTTTGTTTACATTTATTAGCACCGAAATTTGTCAAATATTTCGGTGCAAAGATAGCCATTCTTTTTCACATTGCAAAATATGTAATCACTTTCTTTTAGTTATGGCTCCTTTGCAACTTTCAGCGTACTGCAGCGTATTAAAAAACTATGCTTGCGGCTTTTTTGTTTCTAACTTGAGTTTTTATTATTAAATTTGCAGAATAGAATTAATGAAAGCAGATATGACACTATATCCTAACCTCATACTCGACGCCCTGCGCACAGTGCGCTACCCCGGCTCCGGCAAAAATATCGTGGAGCTGCAGATGGTCGAAGATGATATGCGCATTGATGGCATGCGAGTGACGTTCTCACTGATTTTCGACAAGCCCACAGACCCCTTCATCAAGTCGGTGGTCAAGGCATCCGAGGCCGCTATCCGTGCGTATGTCAGCGCCGATGTGGATATTGCCGGCAACATTGCGGTAAAGACGCGCCACCCGGCTGCGCAGCCCGGCAGCGTGGTGCAGGTGCTGCCCGGCGTGAAAAATATCATAGGCGTGTCGTCGGGCAAAGGCGGTGTTGGCAAATCCACTGTTGCCGCTAACCTCGCCGTGGCCCTTGCTCGCGATGGCTACAGCGTGGGCCTCCTTGACGCCGATATTTTCGGCCCGTCGATACCTAAGATGTTTGGCGTGGAAGGCGCGCAGCTGTATATGCGGGAGACCGACGACGGCCGCAACCTTCTTCTGCCTCACGAGCGCTATGGGGTGAAGATGCTTTCGATAGGCTTTGTTGTCGATGCCGGCAGCGCCGTGGTGTGGCGCGGCTCTATGGCCTCCAATGCCCTGCGCCAGCTCATCGAGCAGGCAGACTGGGGCGAGCTGGATTACTTCATCATAGATATGCCGCCGGGCACCAGCGATATACACCTCACCCTGGTGCAGACGCTCGGCATCACCGGCGCCTTGGTGGTGACCACGCCACAGCAGGTGGCCCTCGCCGATGCCCGCAAGGGCATAGCCATGTTCCGCGAGCCGAAAATCAATGTGCCGGTGCTCGGCATCGTCGATAACATGGCTTACTTCACCCCGGAGCGGCACCCCGAGGAGCAATACTACATCTTCGGCCGCGATGAAGATGTCGATGCCCTCGCCGCCGACTATGATGTGCCCGTGCTGGCGCGGATACCCATCGTGGCCGCTATCGGGGAGCACTCCGATGCCGGTCACCCCATAGCCCTCGACGACAGCATCACGGCCCAAGCTTTTGTGCACCTCGCTCACGAGACCATCGATGCCCTCGACCGCCGCAATCGTCAGCTACCTCCCACCGTCAAAGTCAACGTCAAATGAAGCAAATCATAATCCTCAACGGCCCCAACCTCAACCTACAGGGGCGCCGATGCCCCGAGATTTACGGCACCGACACTTTCGACACCCTTGTAGAAAATATGCGCGGCCGGTATCCTCACATTGACATCACGCTGCTGCAGAGCAACCACGAGGGCGACATCATAGATTGGCTCCACGCCTACGGCCTGCACGCCGACACCATAGGCATTATCCTCAACGCCGGCGCATACACCCACACCTCGCTGGCCATTGCCGATGCCGTGGAGGCCATCAGCGCTCCGGTCATCGAAGTCCACATCTCCAACATCGCAGCCCGCGAGGACATACGGCGCCGGTCCATGCTCGCGCCCGTGTGTGCCGGCTCTATTGTGGGCTTCGGGCTTCACGGCTATATGCTCGC
>JAEDNZ010000062.1 GCA_016302215.1 Muribaculaceae bacterium | reverse complement strand
TGTTCTTTCATAGATAATGTGTAAATTTGTACTCCCAATGCATTAACAGCTTTTTATGCCATCTTCTATCTCTAATCCTGGCGGCCGCCGACTCCACCATTTCGATATGCTCAAAGGCATTGCTATCGCCATGGTGGTGATGGGGCATGTGCTCACTATGTGCATCAGGGATATTGATAGCACCGTGGCTTTCAAGATCATCTCCAACACTTACATGCCCGTGTTTTTCTTTATCAGCGGGTATATGTCAAGGAGCCGCTTGAGGCCGTCAACCTGGCATTTGTGCCCACTATCGCCATTGCGGCTATCATCGCGGCCGCTATTATCGCTGCCGTGCTCCTCGTCAATGCTATAATATCTAAAAGCAATATATTAGCCCGGCTACTGACCGGTCAAATATCCAAATAATAAAAAATCAAACACTACTCTACAATATGAAGAAAGCTCTTATCACTGGCATCACCGGGCAAGACGGTAGCTATCTTGCAGAATTTTTGCTCGCCAAGGGCTATGAGGTGCACGGCGTGCTCCGCCGAAGCTCTACCTTCAACACCGGACGCATCGAGCATCTTTATCTCGACGAATGGGTGAGGGATATGCACCAAAAACGTCTGCTCACCCTGCACTATGGCGACATGACCGACTCATCCTCGCTGATACGCATCATCAAAGAGGTGGAGCCTGACGAGATTTACAACCTCGCCGCTCAGAGCCACGTCAAGGTGTCGTTTGATGTGCCGGAATACACCGCCGAGACCGATGCCGTGGGCACGCTTCGCCTCCTCGAGGCCGTGCGCATCCTCGCCATGGAGCATAAGTGCCGCATCTACCAGGCTTCTACATCGGAGCTCTTCGGCAAGGTGCAAGAGGTGCCACAATCCGAGACCACGCCCTTCTACCCCAGGTCCCCCTATGGCGTGGCAAAGCTGTATGGCTTTTGGATAGTGAAAAATTACCGCGAGAGCTACGGCATGTATTGTGTCAACGGCATTCTCTTCAACCACGAATCTGAGCGCCGAGGCGAGAATTTCGTCACCCGCAAGATTACCCTCGCGGCTGCCCGTATCGCCGCCGGTGTCCAGGAGAAGCTCTATCTCGGCAATCTTAATGCCCGCCGTGACTGGGGCTACGCTCGCGACTATGTGGAGTGCATGTGGCTCATGCTCCAGCAGGACAAGCCCGAAGACTATGTCATCGCCACAGGCGAATACCACACCGTGCGCGAATTTACTTCGCTGGCTTTCGCCTGCGCCGGCATACCCCTCCGCTGGGAGGGCGAAGGCCTGCACGAGCGTGGCATCAGCGTAGCCGACGGCCGTGTCCTCGTTGAGGTCGATGAGCGCTTCTTCCGACCCGCCGAGGTCGAGGAGCTGTTAGGCAACCCCGAAAAGGCCCGCAAATGCCTCGGCTGGAACCCCCGCAGCACCTCCTTTGAGCAGTTAGTCAAAATTATGGTTGACCACGACATGGCTCTTGTTGCCAACGATAAATAACCTACCACCACCACCCCCTCGCCACCTCCTTACGATATGAAGTTTAGTGATATCCCATATCACGATGATGTCAAGCAGCGCCTTCGCGACATGGTCAATGGCGCTCGCATTCCGCACGCCCTGATGCTCGAAGGCCCCGCCGGCGCCGGCAAGATGATGCTCGCCCGTGCCCTCGCTCAATATATCCATTGCGAAAACCGCTCCGCCGCCGGCGACAGCTGCGGCTCTTGCCCTGCTTGCCGCCAGCACGAGGCCTTCAGCCATATCGACACTTTCTGGTCCTTCCCCGTCATCAAGAAGGGCAAGTCAGGTCTCTCTGACGATTGGCTCTCGTCGTTCTTTGACTTTATGCGCGACAACCCGTTTATGGATATGACCAAATGGCAGGCATCTCTTGACAATATCAACGCGCAGCCCACCATCTATGTGGAGGAAGCCGCCGAGCTCGCTCGCAAGCTATCTTTCACCGCCAGGCAGTCGCGTTACAAGGTGGCTATCCTTTGGCTCCCCGAGCGCCTTCAGCAGGCCGCGGCCAACAAGCTGCTCAAAATAATCGAAGAGCCCAGCGACGACACCATCTTCGTCCTCGTATCCAATAATTCCAAAGCCGTACTCCCCACAATCTTCTCGCGCACTCAGCGCATTCGCGTCAACAGATACACCGACGAGCAAATCGCCTCCCTGCCACAATTGGCTGCCGTCGATGATGCTTCGGTAATTGCGCGTCTCGCCCAAGGCAATGCCAACACCGCCCTCGAGCTGATGTCGGTGTCTAAGATGAGGCGCAAGTTCATGGACCTCTTCATCGAGCTGATGCGCAAGGCTTACCAGCGCAAAATAGTGCTCCTGAGGCAATGGAGCACCGACGTCGCCGACATGGGGCGCGAGGGCATGATGCAATTCTACGACTACTGTAGCCGCATGATACGCGAAAATTTCATCGCCAACATCGCCAACGACAGCTTGCTATGCATGACCGCCGACGAGGCCGCCTTCGCGTCTCGCTTCGCCCCGTTTGTCAATGAGCGCAACGTCATGGAGATGTTTGACATGTTCTCCAAAGCTCGCAACGACATCGCCGCTAACGGCAACGGCAAAATCATTGCCTTCGACATCGCAATCAAGGCTATACTCCTGCTCAAACGTTAATCCCCTCCTCCCCACGGCCTAATATACTTATATGTCTGATACTGCCGTCAATCACAACACCCCTTTCCTCAAATGCGTAGCCGAATACTGCATCTCGTGCTACCCTGACCTCTCGGCTCTGACCTTCGTGATGCCCAACAGGCGCAGCGCCATTTTCCTCAAGCATTACATCGAGCAGGCCCTTGACAGCTCGGCTTTTTTGCCGCGCTTCATCGTCCTCAGCCAGTTGGCAGTCAGAGGTGCCGAATATGCCGTGTGTGACCATCAAGAGCAGCTCATGATTTTATACAAGGCTTACTCTGATGTCCTTACCAAAAATGGCCATGCCGAGCAGATTTCTGACTTTGACAAGTTCTTGTTCTGGGGCGAAATCATTCTCAGCGACTTCGACTCCATTGACCGATGGGATATTGATGCCGATATGCTCTATCGCAACATCAAGGACCTCAAGCAGCTAACCGCCGACTTCCTCGACGACGAGCAAAAAGCTATCGTCCGCTCTATCTGGGGCGACTCCCAGCTCACTGAGGAGCGTAATTCTTTCTGGCTTCATATCAATGCAGTGACAGATGCCTCTGACGCAGACGCCGACTCTGACACCGGCGATTCTATGATAGGCAAATTCTTGTCGCTATGGCAAATCTTGGGCCCTGTTTACCATACCTTCCACAGCATGCTCCACGACCGCGGCATGACCACGGCGGCGCGCCTGTTGCGCGACTTAATTGCCGATGACGAGTGGCAAGCTCGCCTCAAAGCCCCACGGTATGCCTTCGTCGGCCTTAATGAGGTGTCTTATTGCGAAGCCAAGTTGCTCGATAAGCTCTCTTCCGGCGATAAGGCTCGTTTCTTTTGGGATATCACCGATGATATGATGGTTTCCACCTCGCGCAGCGTCGTGCTCAATATGTCCAAGCGGTGGCCTCAACCCGACGACTTCTCGCCACCCGCTGCCCCGGGCCCTGATATCAAGGTCTTGGCTATGCCCTCAAAAGTGGCCCAGGCTAAAGCTATCGGCTTGACACTCACCCAATTGATTGATAAAGGAAAGCTTGACCCGGAGAATGCCATCAACACCGCCATCGTCCTCCCCGACGAGGCGCTCCTCACCCCCACACTCCTGGCGCTGCCGCTGCAGATTAAGAATGTCAACATCACCATGGGTGTGCCTTTCGCCGCTTCGTCTTTTGCCACGCTGCTGCGTGCCATCGTCTCGATGCAGTTGCGTGCCGTTTACAACAACCCGAGGCGCCAATATCAATTCTTCTACGAAGACATTGATGCCGTGCTCTCTCACCCACTCATTCGCATCATTGCGCCCGACGTGGCCGATAGCATTCGCTCAAAAATGGCCGCCGACAGGCTCTTCCGTGTCGATATCTGCTTTTTCGCCGCCGAGGACTACAAGCCCCTGGAGTATATCTTCCGTATGGTGGAGCGCGACTCCGTCAACGAGGCCGACAATTGCGCGCAATATCTCATCGACCTCATCGACGGACTCCACCGCGACATCTCCAACATCGACAGCGGCCAGGCAATGCCATCTAAGACCGAAGCTGACTATCTCGCTCACATATCCTCTGAGATTAGGGCTCTTTCCACGATGATTGCAAACTACGGCATCACCGTCAGCCAATCCACTTACTTCGCATTCTTTGAGCGTCTGCTCAACGCACGCTCTATCAATCTGTCAGGAACGCCACTGCATGGCCTCCAGATTATGGGCGTCCTCGAGACGCGTGCCCTTGACTTTGACAATGTCATCATTGCCTCGATGAACGAGGGCGCTTTCCCGCGACGCTCTTATGTCAAGACGATGATACCCAATAGCCTACGCCGCGATTACTCTATGCCAGCTACCGAGAGCCTCGACGCCGCTTACGAGTACTATTTCTATCGCCTCATCGCCCGTGCCGCCAGTGTCACTCTCATCTACGACAGCCGCGCTCAAGGACTATCTTCCGGCGAGCCTTCGCGCTTTATTGCTCAGCTAAAATATATCACCCCTAAGTGTCTCAAGCGCCCTGAGTTCATCGAGTATTCTTTAGGTTATGCTCAGCCCGATGACCGTGAATTCGCCGTAGCCAAATCTCCCGACATTTTGGATAAGCTGCAGTCTTTCAAGATGCCCGGCGGTGCTAACTTATCGGCTTCGGCGCTCAAGACCTACAAGCAATGCCCCCTGAAATTCTACCTCCAGTATGTCAAAAACTACCGCGGCGACACTGAGCTGACTGACTATATACAAGCCGTTGACTACGGCAATATTATTCACGGCACCCTATGTGCGATATACGAGCAGTATAAGGACAGGCCTATCACCGCGCAGGTCCTTGACAACATTTGCGCCGACACCAACGACCTGCAGCTCCGGAGGATTATCTCCCAACAAATAGTGCAGGCTATCAAAGTACCCGAGAATCACTTCAACTCCGAGCACAAAATCACGGCTATCGTAATATTGCATATCGTCAAGAGGCTGCTGATGGTTGAGAAGGAGTGTTACAAGCCTTCTTTCAATTTCATCGGCGGTGAGGTGAAAAATGAAATTAAGCAATGGACAATTGACAACGATCTCACGGTCAACTTCACAATGTCTATTGACCGCATTGATGAGTTTTCTGACGCCAATAACTCTAAGGCTCTCCGTTTTATTGACTACAAGACCGGCTCTGACCGCACTTCGGCGCCTTCGCTCGACGCGCTTTTTGAGCCAGGTGTCCACGATTACGATGCTATCTTCCAATTGCTAATTTACTGCCACGCATACGCCGATTTGTACGGCAAGCACAATATCACCATCAAGCCCGTCGTGCACTCTTTGAAATCGATACTCAAAGACGGCAAAATCGCCACCAAGTTCAACAAGGAGGATATAGTCGATTATCGCGATGTCGATGACCCCGACGGCGACGACAGCTTCAAGGCTCGGCTCGTTAGCTTGATTAAAGAAATCTTTGACCCGGAGGTGCCTTTTGCCCCGGTTGATAACATCAACGCTTGCAAATATTGCCAATTCGCCAATATCTGCGGCCGTGAAATCCCTGACAAGTAACCAACCTCTCTATTCACATTCCGTTTTTTGGCTGCCCTTTACATACATATCCCCTTCTGCCATTCCAAGTGCGCATACTGCGACTTCTTTTCCACGCCTGACACCGCCGGCGTGCACGCCGTGATTGACGCCATAGGCCGTGAGTGCGCCTTGAGACTCCACGAGATGCAGGGCAGTCCTTTCGTTACGGCTTATATCGGCGGCGGCACGCCGTCCATTCTTTCTGCCGAGATGTTCACGGCGCTCATTAAGCCTATCAAGCCGCTCCTCGCTGACGTCGTGGAGTTTACCATAGAGGCTAACCCCGAAGATGTGAACCCCGACATGGTGGCCCTCTGGCGCGACTGGGGCGTCAATCGTGTGTCTATCGGAGTCCAATCGCTCTGCGATGCCGAGCTGCGTGGGGTAGGGAGGCGACACGATGCTGCCGCCGCAATCAAGGCCATTGAAACCGTTGCTTGCGGTGGCATCTCCAACATCTCTGCCGACGTCATTTTCGGATTGCCCGGACAGTCTCTCCACTCGCTCGCCTTGACGCTCCGCACCTTGCTCGAATTGCCCGTGACTCACATCTCGGCTTATTGCCTGATGTTTGAGCCGGGCACGCGCCTCTATGCCATGCGGCAGCGCGGTGTCATCGCTGACACTGATGATGATGTCATTGACCAAATGTACCGCCTGGTATGCGACATGACAGCCGACGCCGGATTTGACCACTACGAGATTTCAAACTATGCCCGCCCCGGTTGCGCATCGAGGCACAACTCTGCCTACTGGACAGGTATCCCTTATCTCGGATTAGGCCCCGCCGCGCACTCGTTTGACGGCTCTGTGCGCCGTTACAATCCATCATCTATCAAGCAATATCTGGCCGCGGACAATCCCGCTATCGTTGAACCGGAGACGCCCGCCGAGTGCCTCAACGATGTCATTATGACTCGCCTGCGCACTGCCGCAGGATTGCCTCTCGATGCCATTGACCCCGCATTCTTCAACGTGGTCTTAACCGCTGCTCAGCCACATATCAGCACCGGCAATCTTATCCTCTCTGACGACAATAGGCTTTATATCCCTAAGGCTCAATGGCTTATCGCCGACACCATTATCCGCGACCTCTTTGTTGTCGCCGATGATTGATACTGCTTCATCAACCACATTTCACACTTACATGTATATAATTCCGTATTATGATAAAAATTAATGCTGTACTTTTTGACCTCGATGGTGTCCTCACTGACACCGAGGGCACTTACACTCAATTCTGGAGCGACGTTGACCGCCGATATCACACCGGCATCGACAACTTCGCCCTCGTTATCAAAGGCAACACTCTGGATAATATCCTATCTACATATTTCCCCGACCCGGATACTCAACGCCTCATTCGGGCTGACCTCGCTGACTTCGAGGCCAAGATGCACTATCAACTCTTTGATGGCGTATTGCCCTTGCTCGATGTGCTGAAGTGCAATAATATCCCGGCGGCAATCGTCACCAGCTCTAACAGAGTCAAGATGGACGGCCTTTTTGCACAGCTGCCGGGCTTCAGAGAGAATTTCGCCGCAGTCATCACTGACGAGGATATCTCACGCTCTAAGCCCGACCCCGAGGGCTACATCCTCGCTGCCAAGCGCTTGGGTGTGGACCCCACGCTTTGCGCCGTCTTCGAGGACTCTGTAGCTGGCGTCATGGCCGGTAAAGCTTCAGGCGCATTTGTCGTAGGGGTAGCTACGACAAACACGCCTGATAAGCTGTGTGATATCGCCGACATTGTCATCGGCTCTATGGGCGAGGCTTTAGCCGCACTTCGACGTGCCGCACGACGTGCAGATTAGGCAGCCCTCTTGATATACAAGGGTCTCCTGTCCGCAATTCGGGCACCGCTGACCCTTGGCCTCAAGGCCGTTGGGCAGATATTTCTTCAGCGCCCGCTCCACGCCCATCTTCCATGTGTTGATTGACTGGGAGTCAAGCTCCAAGCCGCCGATGAGCTTCAGCACCTGGTCTATTGGCATGTGATAGCGCAGAACGCCGGAAATCAGCTTCGCATAGTTCCAATACTCGGGATTGAACTTATCCGACAGGCCTTCGATGGTGGTCTTGTAGCCGCGCTTGTTGATAAACTGGAAGTCATAGCGCTTATTGCCGTTCTCATCAATGGCCTTAATGATTTTGCCGTGCGTCACTGACTTGGGGCAGAAGATGCCGTCATCGTCATCGGCAAGTCCCGTGAATATCTCGTAGGGCTTTCCGTCGATAAGGCCAACAAAGGCTATCCACTTCTCCTTGTTGTTCTGAAATCTAACCACATCAGCCTCAAGCTCGATGGGGCGCTTCATCACATACGACAGCGACGCCACATCTACAGGCTCCTTCGGCTCGGTCTGTTTCTTCTTCTTCTCCTCAAGCGCTACCAATACTCCTGAGCGGGAGCCGTCGCGATACACGGTGCAGCCCTTGCACCCTTGGCGCCATGCCTCCATATACAGCTTGTTGACCACTTCTTCGCTCACATCGGCAGGCAAGTTGATGGTCACCGAGATGGAGTGGTCAACCCACTTCTGTATGCTCCCTTGCATGCGCACCTTCTCTAACCAGTCTATCTCGTTGGCCGTGGCGCCGGCGTAGGGCGACCGTGCCACCAGCGCGTCAATCTCTTCTTGGCTGTAGTCGTTGCGCACCTCTATGCCGTTGACCTGCATCCACACCAAGAATTTGGGGTGATACACTATATATTCTTCAAAGGCATCGCCGGTCTCATCTACATAATCTACGCGCACCTCAGGGTCGTTGGGGTTCACCTTGCGCCTACGCTTATACACCGGCATAAACACCGGCTCTATGCCTGACGTGGTGCGTGTCATAAGGCTCGTCGTGCCCGTCGGGGCTATCGTCAAGCATGCTATGTTGCGACGTCCGTATTTACACATATCTTCATACAGCTGCGGGCTCTGCTCGGTAAGTCGCCGTATGTATGGATTGTTGCGCTCGCGCTCGGCATCAAAAATCTCAAAGGCGCCGCGCTCGCGAGCCATAGCCACTGACGACGTATAGGCGGCTATCGCCAAGGCCCTATGCACGCTTATCGAGAACTCGGTGGCCTCTGACGTGCCGTATTTCAGACCTAACGCCGCGAGCATATCGCCCTCGGCTGTCGTGCCTACGCCCGTGCGACGGCCCTTGCCGGTCTTAGCCTTTATCTTATGCCATAGATGGCGCTCATTATTCTTCACTTCTTCGGTCTCTGGGTCGCTGTCTATCTTGGTCAAGATGGTATCTATCTTCTCCATCTCGAGGTCGATGATATCGTCCATGATACGCTGTGCTTTGCCTACATGCTCCCCGAACAGCTCAAAGTCAAACTCGGCTTGAGGCGTAAACGGATTTTTTACGTAGCTGTACAGGTTTATCGCAAGCAAGCGGCAGCTGTCATATGGGCACAATGGTATCTCGCCGCAGGGATTGGTGGAGATGGTGCGGAACCCTAAGTCGGCATAGCAATCGGGCACCGACTCGCGAGTGATGGTGTCCCAAAACAGCACGCCCGGCTCGGCTGATTGCCATGCGTTATGTATGATTTTCTCCCACAGGGCCTTGGCGTCTATCTCTTTGGTCATCGTCGGGTGCTCGCTATCTACCGGGAAGGTCTGTACAAAGGGCTTGCCTTCTTCGGCGGCGCGCATAAACTCATCGGTGATGCGCACCGACACATTGGCGCCCGTGACCTTGCCTTCGGTCATCTTGGCATCGATAAAGGCTTCTGAGTCGGGGTGCTTGATTGACACGGTCATCATCAAGGCGCCGCGACGACCGTCCTGCGCTACCTCGCGTGTGGAGTTGGAGAAGCGCTCCATAAAGGGCACAAGACCAGTGCTCGTAAGTGCCGAGTTCTTGACTGGCGTGCCTTTGGGGCGCAGATGCGACAAGTCGTGACCCACGCCGCCGCGCCGCTTCATCAGTTGCACTTGCTCTTCGTCTATGCGCATGATGCCGCCATACGAGTCGGGTGTCCCGTCAAGGCCTATCACAAAGCAATTTGATAGTGACCCTACTTGATAATTGTTGCCTATGCCCGACATCGGGCTGCCCTGAGGCACAACATATTTGAAATCTCGCATTAAGTCATAGATTTCGTCATAGCTCATCGGAGATGGATACTTGTTCTCTATGCGCGAGATTTCCGATGCTATGCGGTGATGCATATCGTCAGGCGTCTGCTCATAAATGTTGCCGAAAGAGTCTTTTAGGGCATACTTGTTCACCCACACTCTCGCTGCAAGCTCATCGCCGCCAAAATACTCCAACGAGGCTTGATACGCCTCATCGTAAGTATAAGTTTTTCGTTCTGTTTCAGCCACTTGCGGTATTCTTTTTAAGGGGTTATATATTATTTTAATTGGTTTATCTTTTTCCCAAACTTTGGCAAAGTTAATCACAATATATCTTTTATGCAATACCAAAACTGACAATTTTCATTTTATTTTTCTACAA
>JAEDNZ010000061.1 GCA_016302215.1 Muribaculaceae bacterium | reverse complement strand
CAGCTGCGCGATGACTATCGCGTAACGCGCAAGTGTTATAGTGGTGTTAAAAAATCCGAGAATTGCCGTATAGCTATATTGCTATCGCGGCAACCCTCTGTGTGTCAGCGAGAAACCCGCACAAACTGTCAAACTCAGGAAGTAACCATAAAGGGCGGACTCCTGCAAAGGGGACCCGCCCTAATTTTTTCAGACGCCCAAAAAGTTTATCGGACAGTAATAATACTTTAGTAAAAGGAAGGCAGGCCGGGAGGGTGTCCCGGCCTGCCGCGGTTATGGGGGTGGGGAGTTAGTTTTTAGTCCAGGTGAGGTTGTAGATGGCTACGCGGTCTTTGTTGGCGGTGTCGTTGGCCGACGGACAATCGTTGACGATTTCGATTGAGAAGTCGCCGCTGATGTTGAAGTCGTGGCTGTAGCTGTATTTGGTGAGCTTGGTGAGGCCATCGGCTGTGAGCACATCAGTGGCCACCACGTTGCCGCCTTGCTTGATGTTGATGGTGAGCTTGCACTTGGTGTCTGTATAGGGCTGGCAGTAGTCAAATGTGAGCTTGCCGATGCCACCGGTGATGGTGGGCGAGGTGAGTATGCCTTGCTTTGATGTGCGGCCGTTGAGCACCACGGCAAAGGCGTCACCGAAGATTTCAAAGGTGGTCTTGTTGTCGGGAGTGCTGCTGCCGGCGAGTATCTGAGCCCACACGGCTTTCCATCCTTGTGCGGAGGTGTAGGTGCCGTAGGTTGAGATGGGAGTGCCGCCGTTCATGGTGTTGAAGTCTGCTGCCGTGCCGGTCACCGGGGTGTCGGGCGTGGGGTCGGGGTCGGGAGTGTCGCCGCCGGCAGTAGTGCCTACTTTGACGTTGTCAACACACCAGGTGGCGTATTTGGCATCGTTGGTGGCGTAGTAGCGGAAGCCGATGTGGATGGTGCCGGTGAATTGCGACAGATCCACGTTGCCTGAGCTTACAAAGTCGCTGTAGCCGCTTGACGGGGCCGTTGCGAGGGTGGGGTTCAGCTTGGTCTTGGTGGCCGTGGCGGGGTCGGTGGAGTTGAGCACATACACCTCAAAGATGGTGGTTGTGGAGCCGTAGCCGTTGACTTGGCTGTCAAAGGTGAGCACCTTGTCGGCTACTTTCGTCATATCGATGGCGGGAGAGATGAGCCATGAGTCAAAGGGCGCGGTGCCTTTGTAGCCGGTCATTGCGGCGTAGTAGTTGTTGTTGAATGAGGTGGCATACCAGTCATTGGTGCCTGCGATCTGCACATTAGCCCACGTGTCGGGGATAGCGCCGCCCTCAAAGTCTTCGCTGAGCGAGTCAGCGCCGCCGGTTGATCCGCCGGGCGTCATGCCTTCGATTTCAAACTCGGCCGAGGTGCCGCGGTTGTCAGTGATGGCGGGAGCGCCGAGGTATTTGCCCAGCTTACCTGTCACCTTGATGGCCTTGCCCAGGTTGGCGGGGTTATCGCGCAGGGTGCCGTTTTTCTGGAGGTCAGAGCCGGTGGGTGCAGCGATGACGATGCAGTGGGCTATGTCGCGGGTGTCGGGTGTAGCGCCGATCACGATAGAGTTGTTGAGCGTCGGGTCGGTGCCCCAGTCGATGTCGTTGTTAGAGGTTATCTCGGTGACTTCGGGGGCGATGGTGCCGACGATGTAGCCGGATACCCATACGCTGTTGGGGGCTGCTGAGCCGTCGTTGATTTGTGCTAATGCCTCTTCGGTGGTGTAGGGGTTGTCTTTGCTGCCCTTGCCGATGGTGGGGTTGCCGAAGTTCATGCAGCCGTCGAGGTCAAGCAGCAGCAGCTGCCAGCCCGAGGTGCCGTAGTATGATAGGATAGCCACTACGTCGCCGCGCCCGGTGGGCAGGGTGTTGTTCCAGAAGGTGGAGTAGCCGCTGGTGCGCACGATCATCGAGGCGCCGTCTTTGTCGGTGATGCTTTGGTTGACGCCCGACGAGTGGTATTCGGAGAATTTCTCCACTCCACCGTTGACAAATTCCACGTTGTTGAACTTCACGAGGCGGCTTTGCCAGTAGCGCAGGCCATCGGGGTTGGTGGATAGCTCGGCGAAGCTGTTGACTTCGAGGGTATCTACCTTTTCGGGCTCGGGCCAGCCGTTTGCCTCTACGTGGGGTTTGAAGAATTCGGGCGACATGAATGTGGCCTCCCAGGCGTTGCCGTTGGCATACCATTCGGGGTAGCCTAACTGCTGAAGGCCATTGTATTTGCCGATGTACATGCCCGTGGCATCGATGACTACTTCTTGACCCACACGATAGGTGAGGTAGAGGTTGTATGAGTTGATTGACATGGCGAGGGCTGCCGTCTCGTCTTGTATGATGAGGCTCTTGAACACGTTGCCTTGCTCGTCAGACGAGATCACGCGGCCGTGGATGATGATATGCTCGCCTTCGAGGCGCTTGGCGCGGCGCTCCTCGGGGGTGAGGGCTGCGGCCGCTGCGGGGTCGTTAGCCACAAACTCATACCACTCTTTGGTGCCGATAGTGTCAATATAGTTGGTAGCGTCGTCCCAGGTGAGGGTCTTGAGCTCAAGGATGGTGGTGTTGGGGGTCTTGGAGGCTACCGGGGCTTGGGGGGTGGGGTCATCGAAGTCGTCCTGGCAGGAAGTGAAGCCCGCTGTGGCGGCAACTAATGCCCAAACGCCCAAGGCATATTTACTGATGGTTTTCATATAAATATTGTGATTTCTTAGCTTGTGTAAATATTATGTTAGCGCTGATGGGGTGTCATTTTGTGCCGTAAAGCACAAAGTTATCCACTTCCCATGTGCCGGCCTTGGCTGCCGTAGAAGTGTAGTGGAAGCCTATCTGCACCTTCTTGCCGGCATAGTCGGCGATGCTTATTTCGCCGGAGTCGATGAAGGCCCATCCCAGCGACGAGGGCAGGTTGAAGGCGAGCACCTTCCAGTCGCCGCCCTCTACGCGCACGGCCACGGTGGCTTCGCTCTTGGCGGCATCGAGGCTGGCGAAGAAGTTCATGGCGTGGCGGAAGGTGAAGTAGGGGTTGGTGACGCCGGTGAGGTCAAATACGGGTGATATGAGCCACGAGTCGGCTGCATGGTTAGTGTTGTTGGCGTAAGCTGTAGCTACCATGCCGTATGATGTGCTGTGTTTCCATACATATGTCAGCCCCTCGGGTAGGGTGACATCGCTGATGGTCCAGGCGCCTTGGCCGTCGTTCTTGAAGGCTTGGGCTGCTATCTGAGAGCCGTCGCCGGCGGGGGTGTCGGGCGTAGAGCCGCCGCCTTCGATGCTGCACCACGAGGTGGACTTCATGCCGGCGGTGCCGAAGTATTTTTCGAGGCTACCTTTGAGGGTGACAATCTTGCCGAGGTTGCCGGGGTTGTCCATGAGGTTGAGGTCGTTGCGCACGTCGCCGGCAGGCAGCTGCACGGGTATGCACTTAGCGGGGTCAGTGACGCCGGGGGCGTTAGAGAGCAAGATGTTGGTAGCCGCCGTCGCGGGCACGCTGAACGATGCTTCGCTCAGAACCTTGCCGGGCACATAACCGATGATGTAGCCTTTGACATACTTGTCGGCCTGGGCGGTGATGTTGGCGCCCATAGCTACTACTTGCGCTACGCTGTAGGGGCTTGCCTCGGTGCCGGCGCCATCGGGGATAGCGCCTTCGGTGGGTTCATCGGGAGTTACGGGGTCGTCAGGTGTCACCGGGGTGTCGGGGTCGTCGGTGGGGTCAAAGCCAATGAGGCTTGAGGAGTCAATCATGAGCATCTGCCAGTCGGTGCCGTAATAGCTGAGGATACCCACCACTGAGCCGGTGCCGCCGGGGATGGTATTGTTCTTAAAGTCAGCGTAGGAGCTGCAGCGGATGTTGATGCGGTTGCCGTCGGCATCCTTGACATATCGGTTGGCGTTGGCCGTGGGAGCGAATTGCTGGCCGGCGTCTTCAAAGGATACGCCGTCGATGCGCACCAGGCGGCTTTGCCACTTGATGAGGCCTTCGGTAGAGGCTTTGGCTGCCATCACATCGGGGATAGCTACGGTGGTAGTATCCACCAGGGCGGGATTAGCGAGACCATCGACTTCGATATGAGCTTTGGCCACATCTTCGTCCATAAAGGTCATTGACGGTGCGCCATTGTATTCGCCTTCGCCGCCGAGCTGCATCAGGCTGTTGTAGCCGCCGATTTTGAGGTCGGTGACATCGATATATACCATTTGGCCGTACTGATAGCTCTGGTAGAGGTCGTAGGCATTGATAGCCACGGTGAGGGCGCCGGTCTCGTCTTGGATGATGACGCTCTTGAAGATATTGCCGGAGGCATCGCTGCTGCTCACGCGGCCACCGATGATGATGTGCTCACCCTCTTCGGTGACGCCTACGGTTGACACATAGTTGCGGTCAGACTGCCAGTAGAGCGTTTTCAGCTCTTCGATGGTCATGTTTTTGTAGGCTTTGAGGGCGGATTCGGGCGTAACCATGGGAGGTTGCTCGAAATTGTCGTCGCAGGCGCCGAGGGCCATCGCACCCAGCATCAGGGGTGCTATATATAATAGAGATGACTTTTTCATTGTGATATTTGTCATTGATTATTATTGATTTAGAAGCGCACGCCCACGTTAAGGAATACACGCACGCCCTGGGCGTAGGTGTAGCGGTTAGGATAAGCGTTGCGGTCGTAGGTGTCGGTGTCGATGCGGCCCTGCTGATAAGCGTAGGTCACGATGTTGCGGTTGTTGAGTATGTTGTTGACATTGAGGTTGACGTTGAGCGACACCTTGCGGTTGATGTAGATAATCTTACCGATAGAGGCGTTGAGCGTGATGGCGTTTTTGAGCTTGTCTTGAGTGGAGAGCTCTTCGATTTTAGCCTTGAGAGCCTCTTCGGTGGGATAGAGGGTGTAGAGGTCAGGCAGCGCTTCGTGGTAAGCGGGCGAGAGGTTGACGTATGCGTCGCCTTGCCATGTGCCGTTGACGTTGAAGAACCAGCCCTTGGGAGCGGCGTAGTCGATGCCTAAGTTAGCTGAGTATTGGGGCGTGGAGCCTACGTAGAAGTTTTTCAGGTACACCGTCTGAGTGGTGTCGGCGTGGAGGCCATTCTCAAAGGTGCGAGTACCGCGCGGATTGTTCTTGTACTGGAAGCGCGAGTATGTACCGGCAAATGTGGCGGTGATGCTGGGCGTGATTTTGAATGCCATACCGAGCTCCACGCCTTTATATACCTTCTTGACGCCGGCGAGCACATAGTATGTGTAGGAGTTGTAGCGGTCATCGTAGAAGCCGGTGCGCTCGATGCCGTCATCGCTTTGGGTGTAGAAGCCGGTGATGGCACCGCGGAAGCGGCGATAGTTCCACACATAGCTGATGTCGCCGCTGACGATGCGCTCGCTGCTGACGCCTTCCACCACGTCATTCTTGACGCGAGGCATCAGATAGATATTGTCGGCCAGAGGTGCGCGTGTGCCGTACTCAAAGTGGGCGGCAAATTGGTTGCGGCCGTCGAGCTTGTATGTGGCGCCGGCTTTAAATCCAAGGTCGTCAAAGTGTATCATCTCGCCCTTGCCGTATGAGGTCTCGGGGGCGCGGCCGTTGCGCATGTGGCCATCGCGCTGATATTGGGTGTAGGTGGCGCGCAGACCATAGTTTACGTCCCAGTGTGCGGTGTTGATGGTGTTTTGCAGCCATGCCTCAGCCTTGATGGCGTAGATGTTGTAGTTATAGCCGAATTTGTCGCCCTTATACACTCGGTGTGTGGTGGGGTCGGGGTTGCCGTTGGCATCAACGTAGTTGTAGTCGTTGATGAGGTTTTCGGGCTTGATGGCGATGTCGCGGTCGCTGAAGGGGTCGATATCCACCCAGAAGTCTGCGCCAAGCAGGTCGCGCACGGTCTTGTAGTTGGCGCTGTTGGCATATTGCAAGGAGATGCCGCCCTGCAGGCTCATCACATCGTTGATGCGAGTGTTGATGTAAGAGTTAAACTTGAGGTTGAGGGTGTGGTTGATGCGGTTCTCCAAGATGTAGCTTGCGCCTTTTTTGTCCTTGTCATCGAGGCTCTCGTTAGCGCGAGCCGTCAGTGCGTTGGTGTAGTAGAGGTTGTCCCAATTGATTTGGCGGAAGCTGTCATCGCTCTGCCACAGCTCGGTGTAGTAGCGTGACTGCTCGGTCTCGTTGCCGTCGTCATCAAGGTAGTATGACGGCAGGTAGCGATAGTAGGTGGGATTGGGGTCATTGGCTTTGTAGTATTGCAGTGCCGAGCGGTTGTAGAAGTTGTAAGCCACGGCGGCTGTGGTGTTCACCGTGGTGGTGCCTTTCTTGAAGAGCCAGTTGAGCATCACCGTGGGGTCGTAGGTCTCGGTGATGCGTGCGGCGCGTTTCTTGCCCTGATACCAGCCCCAGTTGGGGTTGTAGAGGTTGTCGTCAACCAGGTCATACACTTCCTGATAGGTGGCTGATGCGGTGGCGCGCTGTGTAGGGCCGCCCCAGGCCGTGAGTATCAGCTGATTGTTTTCGTTGAAGTATTTCTCTAAGGAGAGGAAGATGCCGGCGTTGTTGTAGAATGTGCCGTCGATGACTCCTTCTTTAGCCCAGCGGCCGATGGCGCTGACGGTATAGGCCCACCCGTGCTTGTTGAGGCCCGATGAGTAGGTGGCCATGCCGCGCAGCATATAGTTGGAGTTGGTGTAGGCGAGAGAGCCGTTGAAGCCCGGGGCATAGAGGTCGGTGGTAGTGTTGTAGTTGACGGCGCCGCCGATGTCACCGAAGCCGAAGTTGGTGGCCGAGAGGCCCACGCCCGTGGTCTTGTTGCGGAAGGCGCGTGATGTCATACCGATAAGCGACGAGAAGTTGAAGCGGCCGCGTATCAGGTCGTTCATCTGCACGCCGTTGATATATACCGCCTGATACTGGCTGTCGTAGCCGCGATAGCGGAAGTACATGGGGCCGAAGTTGTATGAGGCGGTGTTGTAGAAGATGTCATCGTTGGCACCGGTGAGCGAAGCCACGCTCTGCGTGTTGTCGGCTTCGTCTTCGAGGAGAACCTCGTCAAAGTAGGTGTCGTCGGTGTCTTCGTTGAAGGCTTGCGCCACATCGATGGGCTCAAGAGCGATTTTGCCCAGGTCATGGGTGCCATTGCCAATGGTGATGTCGGCACCATACGATTTGAATTCATCAAGCGTCACCACAAGGTAGTCACGCCCGGAGGCCACGTTGTCTATCTTGAAGTCGCCGTTAAAGCCGGTCGTCACCGACAGGCCGGCGGCGCGCAGTGACACGACGGCACCGGACAGCGGCGCGCCCGTGTTGCCATTGACGACGAGTCCGGTCACGGCCGCCGCCCGTGCTATTGTCGGCAATGTCACCGACAAAAGTAGCAATAGAAACAGTTTGAGTTTCATAAATAATTGATTGTTAATATTTTAGATTTGTTATTGTATTTCATGGCGCGTTTTGTGGTGACAATCGCCCGTGGCTCTTTGTCGCAAGATTAAAGAGCCCCTGTCGGCGTAAATCACATTTCACACCCCAAAAGTACAAATAAATTATGAAATTTTCATTAATAACAATAAAAATTCGTGTTTTAATGATTTTTATTCGTAACTTTGGCATCGAAAAGACAACTAACACAGAATAATACACTCTAACCATGAAACGAACCCTACTTTTCGTAGTCGTTTTCTTGACGGTAACTCTTTTAGCAACTGCGGCAAAGCCCGCCGGCAAGAAGATGCAAGCCGCCGGCATCGCTTTCTATAACCTCGAGAACCTCTTCGATACTATCCCCAACAATCCGGAGAACCGAGACTTGGAGTTCACTCCCGACGGCAAAAACCAGTGGGACGGACGCAAATATTGGAGCAAGATACACAATATGGCCCAGGCAATATCGCGTTTTACCACTCGCACCACACCCAACGGCCCCGCCATCATCGGCGTCTCTGAAATCGAAAACCGCAGCGTGCTCGAGGACCTCGTCGCTGACCCCCAGATATCAAAGTGGAACCTGCAAATCGTGCATCACGACTCTCCCGATGCTCGTGGAGTAGATGTGGGCTTGCTGTACAACCCCAAATACTTCAAAGTGGAGAATGTCACTAACCATCGCCTCACTGCCATACCCCGCCGCACGCGCGACCAGATGTGTGTGGTAGGCTCGCTGATGGGTCAGCGCATCGCCGTTATCGTCAACCACTGGCCATCGCGCCTCGGCGGCCAAGAGCAGTCGTCGCCCAACCGCGAGGCTGCTGCCGAGCTCTGCAAGACGATAGCCGACTCGCTCTGGCGCATAGACCCCGACATGGGCGTAATCATAATGGGCGACCTCAACGACGACCCCCAGGACAAGTCCTGCGCTAAGGTGCTCGGCGCCAAGCGCGACATCAAAGATGCCGACGACCACGGTTTTTACAACCCCTGGTGGGAGATGCTCGACAAGGGCATTGGCACACTCGCTTACAAGAGCCAGTGGAACCTCTTTGACCAAATCATCGTCTCAGGCAATATTGCAAATGGCGCTGACACCAAGTGGCATT
The DNA here is from genome assembly GCA_016302215.1 of Muribaculaceae bacterium. Taxonomy (GTDB): domain Bacteria; phylum Bacteroidota; class Bacteroidia; order Bacteroidales; family Muribaculaceae; genus CAG-873. The sequence goes on along the minus strand of JAEDNZ010000061.1, from coordinate 1,708 downwards.
ACTACAAGGCTATGGTCCATAACTTTGACTTCCTCAAAGACACCCAGGGCAGCCGCCAGGGATATCCCCTGCGCACTTTCTCTGCCGGGTCATTCCTCAACGGATACTCTGACCACTTCCCCACCGAGATATTGCTCGTGAGAGCCGTCGAGCCGAAACAATGACTGTTATCACTAACAATAATATCGAAACTCACTAACAATAATATCGAAACTCACTAACAATCAATTTATTAACTTAAACAAACAGCTATTAAGCTATGAAAAAAACTCTACTTTCACTGATGTGCGTTGCCGCTTTCGGCTACGCTAACGCTGAGGTAGTTAACCTCAACTGCAACGATGTAGATCTGACCACCATCGAGGGCACCTACTTCGAGACCACCTACAATGACGATGAAACTGTCAAAGCCTATGCTCACTGGCAGCCGCTGGAGTCGCTCGTATTAGGTGGCTTCACCTTCTCATTCTATGCTCCCGACACCTATATGGATGGCGATACTGAGAAGTCCACCACTCAGCCCGCATACTACACCGCCAAGGAGGGCAATCAATTCACTATCCGTGTGTATGCCGCCACTGAGATGACCATCACTGCCCCCGAAGGCTCTCTCATGACTCGCATCGAGACCACCGGCTCTAAAGCCAATGCAGCCCTCGTCGTTACTCCTGATGCCGGTGAGGCTTCTGTTGAGTCGCAGAAACTGACATGGGGCGTTGGTGAAGGCGAAGACGGCGTAGCATCAGTAAAACTGACCTTCAGCGGCACCTATCGCATCAACACTCTTGCCATTACTTTGGGTGAAAAAGGTGAAGAACCCGTAGAACCCGTAGTTGAAACTGCTGCCTTTGAGCGCGTCGGCAATGAAATCGTATCAGGCAAGCGCTATGTCTTCGCAATGCCCGGCGACAATGCTATGCAAGTGGCATCAAACATCGATGAAAGCAAGAGCTATGGCCGTCTTGCCCTCGTTAACGCTGAGCTCGATGGCAACGCCAATGTCGTTTGCCCCGAGGCCTATGCTATCACCATCACCGAGACGTCTGAAGGATACACCCTCAAGGACGAGTTCGGTCGCTTCATTGGTTTTGACTCCGCATACCCCACCAGCTTCCAGCTCTACACTGAGGCTGGCGAAAACACCTACTGGAACCTTGCCGAGATCGAAGATGGCAGCGTAGAATTCGAAAGCACCCTTGACAACACCGCTATCATCTGCCAGGCTTACGGCGACGAAGGTACTCCTTACACCAACGTTGCTGTGGCTGTAGCTCCCGCTGAATATAACCAGCCTATTCTCTACGTAGAGGTTACAGCCGGCGTTGAAGATGTAGCCGTTGATGCTAACGCTCCCGCTGAGTTCTTCAACCTCCAGGGCGTGCGCGTTGCTGTGCCCACAAGCGGCCTCTACATTCGCCGTCAGGGCAACACCGCCACCAAGGTGCTCGTGAAGTAAATCAGCCCTTCAGCTACCAATATCAAGGGTCGCCCTATTTGGGGCGGCCCTTGTCATATATAATCTCAATCCCCTGTAAATAACCAAGTTACCCACGAGCTCTCAGCTCACCGCCACTGTCCCACGCCCTCCGCGCACTCTTATGGTGAATTATCCATCGCAAAAATTTGTTTCTTTGATGGCAAATAGCTACCTTTGTGGCGATAATACGTTCAATAGGTAGTTTTAATTTTTTTCATCATAAATAAATTT
>JAEDNZ010000257.1 GCA_016302215.1 Muribaculaceae bacterium | reverse complement strand
AGCTACGCCGCCCCGGGTTTTTAATCACTTTTTACCAAATTACTTATTTGATCACCTTTTTGCCATCAACGATGTAGAAACCGCGTGTCATGCGGTCTGCGGTGATTTTCACGCCGGTGAGGGTATATATGCCTTTGGGCGCTGCGCTCTCAGCCACAGCGGCGATGTCATTGATGCCTGACTCACCATCGACGGTGACGGTTATCTCGTCGAGATAAGCGCGCTGGCGAGCATCGGAGCTTGACTCGGTGGAGAATTTCAGCTGGCAAGCATCGGCCACGCTGTCGGGCTGTTGTTGCCGTGCATAAGCCCCAAAAGCCATCATTGCAAGCAGCCCTAATACTGTGATCTTTCGTGTCATAGAAAAAGTGATTGTTTTTTTACGACGCGAAGTTACGGCCTAAATAATTCAAAAATGTTGCGAAATCTTTAACGTAATATTTCGCACTCGGGGCAAAGATATATACAAACACGGCGAGGGTGCGCCTCCACTATGTGATGGAGGCGCACCCTCTATGCTGTAAGTCGCGCTAAGCGCTGTTATCCGATAAAGAAGGCGGCAAATGAGCTCTCGCTGCTCATCACCAGCAAGCCGCTATATACGCAGCTGGCGATACCGAGCAGCACGATGCCACCCACCGTAATCCACAGGCCCAGACGCTCGCTGCACGAGGATCGGAAGTGAGCCACCGGGCACTCGTCTTCGCTGATAAACATGGCCTTCACCACTAACAGGTAGTAGTAGAGCGAGATGATAGTGTTAATCAACGCTATCAGCACCAGCACATACAGCGCCGGCGAGGCCACGCCATTGAGCGTGCCTGTGAAGATGAAGAACTTGGAGAAGAACCCGGCGAAAGGCGGGATACCGGCCAGAGAGAACATGGCGAGCATCATCGCAAACGACAAGCGCGGATTGGTCTTGTACAGACCGCGATAGTCGTCCATGCTCACGCGTCCCGTGGCATTCTCGATAGCGCCAATCACGCCGAAGGCGGCAAGGTTGGAGAAGATATACACCAAGATGTAATATACCATAGCGGCAATACCCATGGTGTTGTATGCTATCACGCCGAGCATGATGTAGCCGGCTTGTGAGATCGACGAGAACGCCAGGAAGCGCTTCATATTGCGCTGACGGATGGCAAAGAGGTTACCGATAGTGATGGTGAGGATGATGATGGCATAGAGCATCCACTCCCACACCTGAGAGTAGAGCGAGCCGAACACCTGCGCCATTATCGTCAGGAAGGCAAAGGCGGCAGCGCCCTTGGAGATGACCGACAGATAAGCGGTGACTGACGTGGGGGCGCCTTGATATACATCGGCGGTCCACAGATGGAAGGGCACCAGCGACAGCTTGAAGCCCATACCGGCAATCACAAAAGCCAGCGCCACGATGAGCATCACACTCGTCTCGCCGGTGATGCGCAGGTAGATGTCGTCAAAGTAGAGCGAGCCGGTAAGGCCATATACAAACGACAGACCCATCATAAACACTGCTGAGGAGAACACGGCCGTGAGCATATACTTCACGGCAGCCTCGTGGCTCTCGTAGCGATGCTTGTCAAATGCCACCATAGCGGCCAGCGGCAGTGAGGCGCACTCCAGGCCGATGACAAAGAGCAAGAAGTGGCGTGCCGATATCATCAGATACATGCCGAAGAGTGTCACCAGCAGCAGCTCGTAGAACTCGCCGCGGCGCATTATCATCAGCTCGCCATTGGCCCATTTGATTGACTGTATCAGCACTATCACCACGCCCACATTGAGAGCATTCTTGATGGCACCGATGATGGGCGAGGTCTCGTACATGCCGGCAAAGGCCGAAGCATCAGCGCCCACACCCAGGCAGCACGTGCAGAAGCCTGCCGCGGTGAGGCCGAGCATCAGCACGCTCGCGAGCACCGGCAGCGCTCCCTGAGTCTTGCGCGGCATGAACGTGTCGTAGAGGAACACCAGGATGAAGACAATCAGCAGCCCGATTTCCTGCTTCATTA
>JAEDNZ010000060.1 GCA_016302215.1 Muribaculaceae bacterium | reverse complement strand
GCATATCGCTCTCCGCCGCCCCACACTTTGTTGGATACGAGGTGCACTATGTTCATAGCGGTGTGGTCAGAGTGATGATGTGGTGTTGTGTTTGATGAGCCGGCGCGCCAAGCGGTAGGCCTCGCGCATGGTTGCAAACCGCTGCGCTGCTATGTGCCGGCCGGCGGGGCCGTCGAGCAGCGCTTTCTGGGCTACGAGGCATTTCAGATATTCCTTGCAGCCGCGCAGTGTGGGCGCGAAGACTTTGACTTTGTGCTTGTGCGAGGCAATGACGCGGCTGAGCATGCGCGCGTGGCGCTGCTCTTTGGCGGCAAACTCATCGAGCGAGGCGCAGCGGTAGTGGTGTATCTCGCCGCCGAGGAGCGCCGGCATCAGGCTGTCGGGAAACATCACCTTCTCGGCTACGTCGCGCAGGTTCCAGTTGGCATAGCGTTTGTTGAAGAGGCGTATCTCGGCTGCCGGGGCCCAGCCCGAGTGGTGCATCTCGCGGCCACAGAAGTAGCTGCACACCCGAGCGGCATATACGCGGTGAGTGAAGCCGTCGCGCTTCACTTGCAGCAGGCTCGCTCGCAGCTCTTCGGTGAGCACCTCATCGGCGTCGATTGAGAGCACATACTTGTTGGTGGTGAGGCCGGTGGCGTATTGGCGTTGCGAGCCAAAGCCGGTGAAGGCGCGGCAGGTGATCTTGCAGTTGTAGCGGCGGCATATCTCCAGAGTGCGGTCGTCAGAGAACGAATCGACCACAATGATTTCATCGGCTATACCTTGCAGTGAGTTGAGGCATCGCTCGATGTTTGACTCTTCGTTGTGAGTGATGATGGTGGCTGAAATCTTGTCCATGGATGCCGGCTATGTTTTCTTTTGCAAAATTACGCTTTTTGCAGCAAACTACCCATATTGTGTCGGATTTTATTTTTCGCGGATGTCAAAAAATTTTTGCGGGGTAGGGTGGGGAGAATGTGGCGCTGAGAGCACGATTTTTTCAGCCGACGGGAGGCGACGGCTCTGAATTTTTAATTCTCAGAGGCTTGATTTTTGCTTATCTCCCTGATATTAAGCGCTAAAGCTGCATTTTGGCGTGTATGCCTTTCGGCGCAATCTGCGATGACGCGCTGTTTTTTATTGCGATTAAGAATAAAATCTTTAACTTTGTAACCTAATTGACTGCTGATGATAAAATCATTTCAATGGATAGCCGATGGAGTGGATACTCCGTCGTTGCGCTTCACCATCATCGAGGCTTGGCTTGAAAAAGTAGCCGCCGCCCATGACAAAATCGTGGGGCCGATGACTTATATCTTTTGCAATGACGACAAGATAATCAGTGTCAACAGGCAATTTCTCCAGCACGACTATTACACCGACATCATCACGTTTGACTACTCGCGTGGCCGCATGGTCTCCGGCGATATTTTCATCTCACTCGACACGGTGGCTACGAATGCCGAGTCGCTCGGTGAGGATTACTCCACTGAGTTGCTGCGCGTCATAGCCCACGGTATGCTGCACCTTTGCGGCATCAACGACAAGGGTCCGGGCGAGCGCGAGATTATGGAGGCGCATGAGAATGATGCCCTGAAGATGTATTTTGCTGATAATCAATAATCTACACACCCCTCTTAGCGATGCGATTTGACTTTGATGTGATAGTAGTGGGCGCCGGCCATGCCGGCTGCGAGGCAGCTGCCGCCGCGGCTCGACTGGGCGCGGAGACGCTGCTTATCACATTGGATATGAATAAGATAGCCCAGATGTCGTGCAACCCTGCAATCGGTGGTATTGCCAAAGGACAGATTGTGCGCGAGATAGATGCTTTGGGCGGATATATGGGCATTATCACTGACCGCACGGCCATACAATTCAGGATGCTCAACCGCTCTAAGGGCCCCGCAATGTGGAGCCCTCGCTCGCAGAGCGATCGTAATAAATTCTCGGCTCTGTGGCGCGAGACACTCGAGAATATGCCACACCTGTCGCTATGGCAAGGTGCTGTCAATAGCCTCATTATTGACGAAGGCAAGGTAAAGGGCCTAACCACCGTGGAGGGCGCCTCCTTCACCGCGCGTGCTGTGGTGCTCACCAATGGCACATTCCTCAACGGCCTGATGCATATCGGGAGGGTGATGTTTGAGGGTGGACGCTTTTCCGAGCCTGCATCGCATGGCATCACCGAGCAGCTCGTGGCCTTGGGCTTTAAGGCTGACCGTATGAAGACCGGCACCCCGGTGCGCATTGATGGCCGTTCGGTCAAGTGGCATCTCGCCACCGAGCAGCCCGACGAGCACGACACACATAAATTCTCCTATCTGCCACAGGTGCATCGCGAGCTGCGCCAGCGTCCCTGCTTCACAGTATATACGTCAGAAAAGACCCACGAGGTGCTGCGGCGCGGATTGCCCGACTCGCCGCTATACAATGGCCAGATACAAAGCATAGGGCCGCGTTACTGCCCCTCAATCGAGACCAAGATAGTGACATTTGCCGATAAGACCGAGCATCAGCTTTTTCTCGAGCCGGAGGGCGAGACCACGCAGGAGTATTACCTCAACGGATTCTCCTCGTCATTGCCCATGGATATCCAGATAGAGGCGCTGCAGACCATACCGGCGCTCTCTGATGTGCAGATATATCGGCCGGGTTATGCCATCGAGTATGACTTCTTTGACCCCACACAGCTCCACCACACGCTTGAGACCAAGCTCGTGAGCGGTCTCTTTTTTGCCGGACAAATCAATGGCACCACAGGCTATGAAGAGGCAGCCGGACAGGGCTTGGTGGCCGGCGCCAATGCGGCGTTGCAGGTGCAGGGCCGCGAGCCGCTGGTCCTTGCTCGCGACGAGGCATACATAGGTGTGCTTATTGATGACCTTGTCACCAAAGGTGTAGATGAGCCTTATCGTATGTTCACCTCGCGCGCCGAGTATCGCATACTATTGCGCCAAGACGATGCCGACATGCGCCTCACTCCCAAAGCCTATCACTTGGGTCTCGCCGATGCGCAGCGTTATGCCGTGCTGGAGGCCAAACGCTCCGGCCGCGATGCCATCATTGATTTTTGTGCCGCAACATCGGTGACACCGGCGGCGCTCAATGACTACCTCGTCAGCATCAATTCAAGCCCGATGAAGCAGGGCTGCAAACTGGCTGATGTCATCACCCGCCCGGGTGTGGAGCTTGCGCGCTTGGCAGAGTGTGTCCCGGCGCTCGCTGACCTCATCTCCGGCTTGCCCGATGATTTGCGCTCCGAGATTATCGAGGCCGCGGAGATACTGATGAAGTACCGTGGTTACATAGAGCGCGAGCGCCTGATAGCCGACAAACTGCGCCGCCTCGAAGATGTAAAGATACCTCGCGGCTTTGACTTCGCCGAGATAAAATCGCTCTCTACCGAGGCGCGCCAGAAGCTCTGCCGCATACGCCCGCTCACCATAGGCCAAGCCTCGCGCATACCCGGCATCTCGCCCAGCGATGTCAACATACTCCTTATTCTCATGAATAGGTGATTTTGTTTCACGTGAAACAATCACATGCTCAACAACAATAAAATCAAACAATTAACTCATACAAACAATGGAATACATCAAGTCAAAAATCCGTGACGTCTATGACTTCCCTACCAAGGGTATCGTCTTCAAAGACCTGACCACGGTGTTCAAAGATCCGCGTGCGCTGCATATCATCGGATGGGATCTGTCTCAGCTTTATCGTGACAAAGGTGTCACCAAGGTGGTGGGCATCGAGTCGCGCGGTTTTATTGGCGGCTCTATCCTCGCCTTTGAGTTGGGCGCCGGCTTTGTGCCCTGCCGTAAGCCCGGCAAGCTCCCCGCCGACACTATCCGCGAGGAGTATGACAAGGAGTATGGCAAGGACGTGATAGAGATACACCGCGATGCCATCACCCCCGATGATATCGTGGTAATACACGATGATGTCCTCGCTACCGGCGGCACCATGGCGGCGGCTTATCGCCTCGTCAAGAGCCTCAACCCTAAGCAGATTTACATCAACTTTATCATCGAGCTGTCAGCTCTCGGTGGCCGCAAGGCTTTGCCGGCTGACGTAGATGTGAGCAGCCTGATAGTATATTAGTCTCAGCTTTTATATCCGGGCCGGCCATGCACTCCGGCCCGTTTTGTTTGCGCTATGCTTGAGAATAGACCCCTGTTGAGAGAGAAGGTGGCAATCCTGCCATCATCGCCCGGCGTATATACTTACTACGACGCCGAGGGCGTGGTGATATATGTGGGCAAAGCCAAAAACCTCAAGCGGCGCGTGTCGTCATACTTCAACCGCGTGCACGAGAGCTTGCGCACCAATCGCCTTGTGCGCAACATCGCCGATATGTCGTATATCGTGGTGCCTACCGAGCAAGATGCGCTCAATCTTGAAAACTCTCTCATTAAGGAGCATCGTCCGAAGTACAACGTGCTGCTCAAAGACGACAAGTCATACCCATGGGTTGTAGTCACCAACGAGCTGTATCCTCGCGTTTTTGTTACACGGCAGCACATGCGCGACGGCTCTAAGTATTTCGGGCCTTACACTAATGCCACTATGGCGCGCACCGTGGTCGAATTAATACGAGAGCTGTATCCTATACGCACCTGCCGCACGCCCATCACTGCCGAATACATCAGCCGCAAACGCGGTCGCTTGTGTCTGCAATACCACATCAAGCGCTGTCGCGGCTGCTGCATCGGCGAGATCGCGCCGCAGGAGTATGCCGACTGCATAGCGCGCGTGCGCCAGATTTTGCGTGGCGAGGTGTCTGAGCTGATGCAGTATCTGCGCGACGAGATGGTGCGCCTCGCCGCCGAGCTGCGCTTTGAGGAGGCTCAGGAGCTGAAGATGCGCTATAAGCTGCTCGAGAATTACTGCTCCAAGAGCGTCATCGTCAGCCAGACGGTGGGCGACACTGATGTCTTCGGCGCCTATGATGATGTCTCTGATGTGTATATCAACTATATGCACGTGCGCGGTGGGGTGGTAGTGCGTAGCCTCACGCTGCGCTATAAGCGCAGACTCGACGAGCCGCTGCCCAGGCTGCTGTCTTACGCTCTCACCGAGGTGGCAACGACACTGGGAGTGCACTATGGCGATGTGGTGGTGCCTGAGATGCCGGAGGTGGATATGGAGGGCGTGACATTCATCGTGCCGCAAAGGGGCGATAGAGCCAAGCTCCTCGAGGTGTCGGCAAGCAATGCGCGTCAGTGTCGCATTGACGACCTCAAGCACCTTGAGCACACTGACCCCGAGCAGCGCACACAGCACACCCTCGAGCGCATGCAGGCTGACTTCAGGTTGTCGCAGCTGCCCACGCATATTGAGTGCTTTGACAATTCCAACATCCAAGGCACTAACCCGGTGGCATCGTGTGTGGTCTTTCGCAACGCCCGGCCCTCAAAGAAGGACTATCGTCACTTCAACATCAAGACGGTGGTGGGGCCTGACGATTTTGCCTCGATGAAGGAGGTGCTCACACGCCGCTACACGCGCCTTATGGAGGAGGGCGAAGAGCTGCCTCAACTCATCGTCGTAGATGGCGGCAAAGGGCAGCTCAGCGCCGCCGTGGAGGCCCTTGACGAGATGGGGCTGCGAGGCGTCATTGCCGTGGTGGGCATTGCCAAGCGCCTCGAGGAGATATATTTCCCCGGCGACAGCGTGCCGCTGTATATCGACAAGAATTCCGAGTCGCTGCGCATCGTACAGCAGCTGCGCGACGAGGCTCACCGATTTGGCATCACCCATCATCGCAACCGACGTAGTAAAGCTCAGATAGCCAGCGCTTTAGATGGTATAAAGGGCGTGGGGCCGGCCACGGCGCAGGCCTTGCTGCGACGCTTTAAGAGCGTCAAGCGCATACGCCTCGCTTCGCTCGATGAGCTGTCGGCTGAGGTGGGCAAGGCCAAAGCTATGATAGTATATAACGCGTTAAACACTGATAATCAGCAAGATGAGAATAGTAATACAGAGAGTGAGTAGCGCTGCTGTGTCAATTGACGGCGCCACGGTGGGCGCTATCGGCAATGGCGTGATGGTGCTCGTAGGGGTAGAGGTCGGCGACACCATTGATGATGTGAAGTGGCTTGCCGCAAAGACGGTGGCGCTGCGCATCTTTGATGATTATGCCGGCGTGATGAACCGCTCGGTGGCTGATGTGGGCGGTAACGTGCTCGCAGTGAGCCAGTTTACACTCACCGCATCGACGCGCAAGGGCAATCGCCCGGGCTACACTCGCGCCGCCGGTCATGACCTGGCTGTACCTCTGTATGAGGCATACTGCGCCGAGGTGAGCAAGGCCTTGGGGCGGCCTGTGGAGCGTGGCCGTTTTGGCGCCGATATGCAGGTGTCGCTGGTCAATGACGGGCCGGTGACCATCATCATTGACTCGCGTCTGCGTGAGTAAAAGCCCGGCGCTGTATTACGCTGAGACCTGCACGGCGATGCTCGTGGCGGCGGTGATACGCCGGGCTATGTCGTCAAGTTCTTCTTTTGGCACTCGTTGCAGCGAGCGCTCCGGCGTGGGGCGGTCAATGGTGTAGATCATCACCTCGCGCGGCTTTATCACGCGGTAGGCCTCTATCAGCGCCTCTATCTCTCGGGGCGTGGAGTTGTCAATCGCGATGCCGTTGTGAGTGCCGCGAGTAATCATAGTCTGGATTATGGCTTTGTCGCCAAACTCGGCGAGCCGAGCTATTACCCACTCTGCCGTGAATTTAGGCTGTACGGGGCGGTCGAGTAGGGCGATGGTGCCATCGATGGCGCTGTCGAGCTTCAGAATGCAATTATCGGCCCTGCGCAGCGCTTGTGCCACGGCGTTGTCGCCGAGCATCGTGGAGTTGCATAGCACGCTGATTTTGACCTGAGGATAATACCTGTCGCGCAACGCCGTCACATCATCAATGATGCCGACAAAGTCAGGATTGACGGTGGGCTCGCCGTTGCCTGAAAATGTGATGACATCTAATGGCTCGCCGGCGGCGCGCATCGCTGACAGTCGCGCCTCTAAGAGCGACGCCACGGCAGCGCGGCGCGGCATGCCGGTGGTGCCGGATCCTTGGGCATTGTAGCCCGCTTCGCAGTACAGGCAATCAAAGGTGCACACCTTGCCATCGTTGGGCGAGAGGTTGATGCCCAGCGACACACCTAAGCGCCGTGAGTGTATAGGACCGAAAATTGTCTGATGGAAGAGTACGCGTTGCATTGTATTCGAGTAAATGAGATTTTTTTGAGTGTATGTGAATTGATAGGCCGGGCTACTGCTTGGCGGCTGCGGCGGCAAAGGCGCGCGCCGTCAGTGAGGCTATCACTGCCACCGCGAATATCAGTCCGGCCACTATGGCGATGTCAGAGGCCACCACCACCACCGGGTATGTATCTACGGTGAGGGTGTCAGGGTCGGCGGCGAGCTTGATGAGCCCGCCATATTGCTGCGCCAGAGAGAGCGCTACACCCACGATGATGCCACACACGCCCCCTGTCACTGTCACGAGCCACCCCTCGGCCATAAAGATGCTCTTGACCATATTGCGCGAGGCGCCCAGCGACAGCAGCGTGGCCATATTGTCGCGCTTTTCGATGACCAGCAGCGACAGTGTGGAGATGATGTTAAACGAGGCTATCACCAAGATGAACGCGAGCATCAAGAAGGTCACCCACTTCTCCACGGCTATCATTCTGAACGACTCTTGCTGCTGGCGCTGCCTGTCGGCCACGATGTATTGCTCACCGATGGCTCGCTGTATGTCAGCTGCTATGCTATGTATGTCAGCACCATCGACAGTGCTTACCTCAATGGCCGTGGCTTCGGTGGTATAGTCCAGCAGGCGCCGCGCCGCCGTGAGCGGTATGATCACGCGGTCGGCATCATACTCCAGCTGATCTACTTGCGTGACGCCCGTCACCATCAGCTGTGCCCCGCAGAAGGCCGCAGCGGCGTTGGCGGGATTGATGCGTCCGCGGCGTCTCGGCACATAAATCTCAGCATAGCTTTCAGCCGAGGGCATCACCCTGGCGCTCGTGGCCACGCCTATTGACAGCTGCGAGGGATAAGGCTCGAGAGTATCGGTTGCAAACACGCCCTCCCTGATGATGCTGTCGATGGCGGTGATGCTGCGGTAGCGCTCATCGGCGCTGTTGAAGACCACCGGCAACTGGCGGTCGCCGCATATCAGCAACGCCCGCTCGCTGATTGACGGCATCGCCTCTCTCACGCCATCTATTGCCTTTATCGTCGCTGCCAGCGAGTCGGCCTCCGCGATGATATGCCCGACGGCGGGCGTAATCTTCAGCGGCGGGTCAATCTGCGAGGTGTGGCGCGCTGACAGCTCGGCAAAGCCGTTGAATACCGACAGCACCACCACGATAGCCGCCGTGGCCAATGCCACACCGGCTATTGAGATAATAGATATTACGTTGACGGCGCTATGCGACTTGCGCGCCATCAGATAGCGCACGGCTATCTTCAGCGAAAGCATCATCGGGCAGAGTGGAGTGGAGGCTGCGGCTCGGCGAGGCGCGCTTATTTGGCGAGCAGCGAGTCGATATTGTCAATATAGTCGAGCGAATCGTCAATGTAAAACTGCAGCTCGGGTGTCTTGCGAAGCTGATACCTTACGCGCTGAGCCAGCTCGTAGCGTATGGTGCGCGCCGCCTCGTTGATGCTTTGCAGCATCTCGGCTCCCTTCTCCGAGGGAAATACCGACAGGTATGCGCGTGCTATTGACAAGTCGCTGGTGACCCTGACGGCGCTCACTGACACCAGCAGCCCATGGGTCTTGGCCGTCTGTTGGCGAAAGATTTCGCTTAACTCTTTTTGCAGCAAACGTGCTATTTTTGCTTGGCGTGTTGTTTCCATATATGTCGTTGTTGGAGGGTGTTTGTTATGACCCGCTATCGCTAAGTCGATGACAAAGTTAGCAAAAACATTGCTATTTTGGCCTACAAAATTGAAAAATCCAAATTATATCGCTAACTTTGTCAAAAATACATACATCACCAACCCAAGCTCATCACATATACCATGCGCACAAAATATAATCGCGTACTGCTCAAGCTCAGCGGCGAATCGCTGATGGGCAACCAAGGCTACGGCATCGACACAGAGCGCCTCGCCTCTTATGCTGACCAAATAAAAGAAATCGTAGATCACGGCGTGCAAGTAGCTATCGTCATCGGTGGCGGCAACATCTTCCGCGGCGTGGCAGGCGCCGCCAAAGGCTTTGACCGCGTCAAAGGCGACCAGATGGGTATGCTTGCCACCGTCATCAACTCGCTCGCGCTGTCGTCGGCGCTGTGCGACATAGGCCAGCCCGCCAAGGTGTTCACCGCAATCAATATGTTCCCCATCGGAGAATACTACAGCAAGTGGCACGCCATCGACGCCATCAAAGAAGGCACTGTGGCAATCATTGCCGGCGGCACCGGCAACCCCTTCTTCACCACCGACACCGGCTCGGCTCTCCGCGCAATCGAGGTCGAAGCTGACGTCATGCTCAAAGGCACTCGCGTAGATGGCATATATACCGCCGACCCGGAGAAAGACCCCACCGCCACCAAATTCACCGAAATCACCTACGACGAGATTTACAACCGCGGCCTGCGCGTGATGGACCTCACCGCCACTGCCCTTTGCAAAGAAAACCACAAGCCCATAATCGTATTCGACATGGACACCCCGGGCAACCTTGCCAAGGTCATCGCTGGAGAGCCCATCGGCACCCTCGTATATTGACCTCCCCCCTCCACACGTCGTAAAAATAAATAATTACTAACCAAATAACACCCCTCAACACACTATCATGACTGACCCTAAGACATATCTCAACCCCGCTGAAGAGAAGATGGAGATGGCCGTGGCTTACCTCGACGAAGCTCTCGCTCACATCCGCGCCGGCAAGGCTAATGCCAAAATCCTCGATGGCATCAGAGTGCCGTACTACGGCAGCAATGTGCCCATCTCAAATGTGGCAAATATCAGCGTGCCCGATGCCCGCACCATTGCTATCACCCCCTGGGAGAAATCAATGTTCAAAGAGATTGAAAAAGCAATCATCAACTCAGAGGTGGGCATCACGCCCGAAAACAACGGCGAGGTGATACGCCTGTCGATACCGCCTCTCACCGAAGAGCGCCGCAAGACTCTCGTCAAGCAATCCAAGGCCGAAGCCGAAAACGCAAAAGTGTCAGTGCGCAACGCCCGCCGCGATGCCATCGAAGGCCTCAAAAAAGCCGTCAAGCAAGGCATGCCCGAAGACGTAGAGAAAGACGCCGAGGCCGATG
>JAEDNZ010000256.1 GCA_016302215.1 Muribaculaceae bacterium | reverse complement strand
CGCGAGAGCTGTGTGCATTCGTTTGGATCAAAGTAGTTATAGACGTAGAGCTGCGTGGGCACCGGAGCCGTGAAGATGCGGCGCTCGGGCATGCGCGTCGTTGCGTTGACAGCCACCACATAGTCGCCCTCGCGCAAGATGTAGGCGCCCAAATTGTCAGGCTCGGTGGCGGTGGTCACCTTCAGTATCGCCTTGTATTTGTCGGTAAGGTCAAATTCGAGAGTGTATAGGCCCTCGCGGTCAACCACAAATTTGTAGTCGTTGACGGTGACGCTGCCATCGCCCGGATTATAGGCCATAGTGTAGGAGTCGGTGCGCAACAGCTGGTTTTCGGTAGGAGCGTTGAAGCACGGATAGTAGCCTGATGCTGCGACCGGGAACTTGAAATCGCCCTTGCGCAAGATGCCCGTCCACGAGCCTTTGAGATAGGTTGTATTCATATCGGGAAACACGGGGATGGCCTTGTCGAGCGCCCAGCCGCCGGGCGTGGCGCCGCCGCAAATGTAGAGCATAGGCTTATACACACGCAAGCTCCATACCTCGCCATCGGGCACATAAAGCACCAGGCGATAGTAGCCGGCATAATTGTTGTAGTATTTATAGTCAGGCGCGGGGCTGCAGTAGTCCACTCCCAATTCGGTCTCGTAGGCATCGTTGATTGACACATTGTCGCGGCCCTTAGCCACATAGCAACCATTAAACTCGCCATACTTCAATTCATTTTCTACCGTACTTTCATTTGTGTAAGGCATACAATTGGTGGTGAATTTAAACTGGCCTACGCCGAGGTAGCCATCATAGATAAACAAGCCGGAGGCTACAGAAACCATAGGTGTGGCCAGAGACTTGTTCCAGCCTCCCTCGGTAGCCTCGCCCACGATGTACATCATCGAGGGTACTGCGGCGGCCTTTCCGGCGGCCAGCAGCATCACGGCGATAGCCAATGGCATCAGCACGCGCTGCATTCTCGTTGGTATTGACATATTGGTAAGGATATAAAGTAAAGTAATTAAATGTTTGCGGTATTAGTGTCTGGATATAGACAGATTATAGAGTAGTAAATCATCAGGCCTTGCACGGCATGGCAAAAAAAGGCGGCCACATCACCTCTCGCCCCGAAGTAGGGCGAGAAAGCGATGTGGCCGTTGCAGATATATTAGTCAACAATTACTTAACAATTAATCGTTTGACAATATTGCCCACTTTGGCGAGATAAACGCCGGCAGGCAGAGCACTCACGTTGATAGTGCCGCAGGTGTCATGGATGGTTTCGACCATGGCCAGGGAGCCATTGGCGGCATATATCTCGACCAGGCCTATCTCGGCGTTAGCGCTGAGGGTCACGACATCGCTTGCCGGGTTGGGATAGAGGCGGAGGTCGTCAGCCACAGCGACGTCGGCCACGCTCAGGGTGAGGTCGCTAAAGCCGCGCGACAGGCTTGAGGGCACCTCCACCACCTTGAGGGCGGTGGCAGCTGAGCCGGCATTGGTGACAGTGTTTTCAACGGCGCTGAGGGCGCGCGAGGTGGTCACGGCGCGATATGATGGCGCGATAGCCGACAGCGATGGGTTGTAGAGCGCCACGGGATAGGTGGTGAGCACCACACCCTGCATGTCGGCCGCTGCTTCGCAGTTCCATTGATTATACACGGCCTTCATCTCCACCGGCATCAGCTTCTTGGCGACGGCTTGCGAGCCGAAGTGCACGCTCGAGGGCGACTGGTCAAAGACGTTGTAGCGGTCTTCGGGGTGCGGGTTGGCAGTAGAGCAATCTACTACGTTGCCGAGCGAGGCATACGGGCTGGTGAAGCCATTGGTCAAGATGAAGCCCACGCTGTGTACATTCTCGATGGTCTCGTTTACTGTGAGTTGGACCACGTTGAAGGCGTCCCACCACCATTCGGTCTGCTGCTCGTTGGCGCGGAGATATATCTGCATAGGATATATCATCGAGGCGCCGTAAGCGGGCAGCGAGCTGAGGTTGACGCTAAACGAGCCTGCCGAGGCTTTGTCG
>JAEDNZ010000255.1 GCA_016302215.1 Muribaculaceae bacterium | reverse complement strand
AAGCAACACGTTAGCAACACAGCCTATATCATATCAATAGCCTTTTTAAGCTCGTGCAGGCTCTTATGCGTGTACACGCCTTTTGTCACGCCCTGGCTGGCGTGGCCTAAGATACGCTTGACGGCCGTCTCGTTAGCTCCGGCGTTGTCGAGCATCGTGGCACAGGTATGGCGGCACTCATGCGGCGTGTGATGACAATTAGTCGCGTCCATGACGTTGTCAAATCGCGTCCTAAAGCGGTGATAGGACAGAGCAGCGCCATCATCTACAGTGATGAGCGTTTTGCCTGGCTTATCCATCCAGGCACGGAAATAGGGCAGCGCCTTGCGGCTTATCGGTACGGCCCTGTTGCGACCGGCCTCAGTCTTGCTGTCACGGACGATAAAGTAACGCTGCTTGAGCTTAACGTCACTTTTCTGGATGGCCAGAAACTCGCCCGGCCGCACGCCGCTGTAACACATCATCACGATGCACATCGCCCAGCACGACAGCTCAGCATCACTGTTGGCCAGCTTTTTAACACGATTGAGCTGGCGGGTGATAAACGGCTTTTTGGGATATTTGGTAACCTTTTTGTCGATGTCAATGTAGCAGGTTATATCGGCTGCCGCCGGTATAATCTTATATTTGACCGCATACTCGTACATGAGATGCATCAGCTGACGGCATTTCTTCTGGCTGGCATAGCCGATATTGCGACGGCTCATGCCACGGATTACACCCTGCAGGTCGGATATCTCCAATTTTGCAAACGGGCGCGTGTGCAGCTCATGGCAATGCTTAAAGGCAGCCTTATAGTTGTTGGCCGTTGACTTTGCTATCTTAGGGTAGCGCTCAGCAGCCATCAGCCGATATACCTCAGCAAAGGTTATCGTGGCCGGGGCAAACAGTGATGGATTTTTATTGTAATCGACCAAAAATGCTAAAGCGTCCTCATATGTGGCGTACTGGCCGATTATCTTCTGGCGGCCGTCGATATACTTGCGGACGATGTAGGGGCGGCGTCTGTTGCCGCTGTAGCAGGCTATTGAGCCAAATCCATTAGGTAATTTCATTTTTTCTATCATCTCCTATACAGTTAAGTATAGGCCAGAAAGAGAGGTAATTTTTATGGCAGACAAAAATATTTCCAAGGTCGTTTATGGCGGCAAAACATTGATTGACCTGACGGCCGATACCGTCACTGCTGACAAGCTGCTGAGCACATATACGGCCCACGACAAGTCCGGCTCGCCCATCACCGGTACCTGTACATTTGATGCCGATACCAGCGATGCTACCGCGGCCGTAGCTGAGATTTTGGCAGGAAAGACCGCTTACGTCAACGGCAACAAGCTGACCGGCACAATGAGAAACAACGGCGCTGTCACCGGCACCATTAGCACCAAGGATGAGTCCTACACCATCCCCATCGGTTACCATGACGGCTCCGGCAAGGTGGCCATCAGCACCACTGAGCAGGCCAAGCTCATCGCTACTAACATCCGCTCCGGTGTCAAGATTTTGGGTGTTACCGGTACAATGAGCGGTACTGAGGGCGCTAAGGCTCAGGCCAAGACTGCTACGCCGTCTACTACGCAGCAGACCATCTTGCCGGACAGCACCGGCGGCTACAACTATCTGTCTCAGGTCACCGTCGAGGCTATCCCGTACACCGAGTCTGACAATGCTGCCGGAGGCACAACCGTAACCATAGCTTAAAGGAGGCATGTAATATGGCGGTAAACAAGATTATATACAACGGGGAGACACTGGTAGACCTGACCAGTGATACAGTCACCGCCGATGATCTGGCCGCCGGCGTGACCGCTACCGGGGCTGACGGCAAGCCGGTAATAGGCCTGCTGCCTAAGGTTACCATCGACACGGAGCTGTCGACTACCAGTACAAATCCGGTCCAAAACAAGACCATAACGGCAGCGCTGTCCAACCTTGATATCGACATCGCAACAAACGATGAGATTGACAACGCTTTAAACCTTGCAGGCAGTGGAGATTTACCGACAGGCGGTGGGG
>JAEDNZ010000059.1 GCA_016302215.1 Muribaculaceae bacterium | reverse complement strand
CCACTGAATGTCCCGCACAAGCCTCTGCCACCACGCTGCAGCTGCCCGGATACTCGCCCTGCTATATGTCTATCACTATGAGTGATGCCGATTGGGCTAAGATTGACAATTCGGTGAGAATATTTGTCACTCTCAATGGCGATGATGTCTTTGCATCGTATTACCGCCCTATCGGTTTGTATGACGACAAATATTATAATCCTGAAACCAAGAGATACGAGACTGATACAAACGAAATGTACAGCTCCTTTCCCGAGCCTAAGGTGCGCTTTACCAATTTCCTCGTGGGCCCGTTTGCCAATGAAGACGTCAACAAGGTGGAGGTGATATTCAGCCGAATCATCAACTGATGATTGGCGCATCACCGGCTATCAGTTCATAATGATATATAAAAAAGTCGGCCTTGACGTGCCTGCCGGGCATTGTCAAGGCCGATGCTTTATGATATGTGGTTGGGGACTGTCCTTCTTGCCGTCTGCGCCGTCGGGCATCAGATAGAGAGGCGACGCAGGGTGTTGAGCAGGTCGCGATTGATGGGCTTGTCGTTCTTAATAGCTTTGGTGAAGGGCACATACACTATCTCATCGTTTTTGACGCCTATCATCACGTTGCGCTGGTCTTCCATCAGTGCATCGATAGCTGCCGCGCCCATGCGCGAGGCGAGGATGCGGTCGTGGGCCGTAGGTGAGCCGCCGCGCTGCAGGTGCCCCAGGATTGACACGCGCACGTCATAGCCCGGATACTCATTCTTCACGCGCTCGGCGAGACCCATAGCGCCGCCCGTCACGGGGCTTTCGGCTACCAGGACTATTGATGAGTTCTTGCTCTTGCGGAAGCCGTTCTGGATAAGTTCGGCCAACTGGTCCACCTCGGTGGATATCTCCGGTATGATGGCCGCCTCGGCGCCGGAGGCGATGGCGCCGTTGAGAGCCAAGAAGCCGGCATCGCGGCCCATCACTTCGATGAAGAACAGGCGCTCGTGGCTCGTGGCGGTGTCGCGTATCTTATCCACACATTGCATGATGGTGTTGAGCGCCGTGTCATAGCCGATGGTGGTGTCGGTGCCGTAGAGGTCATTGTCGATAGTGCCCGGGAGGCCTATGATAGGGAAGTTAAACTCGTTGGCAAAGATGCGAGCGCCGGTCAGTGACCCATCGCCGCCTATTACTACCAGAGCGTCAATCTCGTGGCGTCGGATTACATCGTAGGCGAGCTGACGCCCTTCGGGAGTCTGAAACTCCTTGCAGCGCGCCGTCTTGAGAATGGTGCCGCCTTGCTGTATGATATTAGATACATTTTGTGTCTTGAAATCTACGATTTCATCAGCTATCAATCCGCGGTAGCCGCGATAGATGCCCTTGACTTTGAGACCGCTGAAGATGGCCGAGCGGGTGACAGCGCGAATGGCGGCATTCATGCCGGGCGCGTCACCGCCCGATGTCAGGATGCCGATGCATTTTAGTTCTGACATATCTGTGTTTGTTAGTGATTAATTTCGGTGAATAAGTATCGCTTGAGGTAAATTCATTGCAAAGATAGCATTTTAGCGCGTAATATTTGCCATCAGAGTGATAAAAAAATAATAAATCTGCCGCAGAGCTACACTCCCGCGCCATAGACACACTGTCGCAGCGCCGCTGTCAGCGCTTCACTATGCGATGCGTGCCATCGCTGAGGAGCTCGATATATATGCCGTGACGGCTCGAAATTGATGGTATCCTCACGCCGGCGAGGTCGTAGCCGCCAATGACCGTAGGCTCGGTGGCGCTGATGTCATTCACAGCGCTCGGAGCGGTGACGATGATGTCATCAAGCAGCATCGATGCTCCGTTGCGCCCGATGTAGCGGAAGGCTATGCGCGCCGTGGTGCCGGCGTATGCGCTAAGGTCTATCTCCCGGCGTTGCAGAGCGCGGCTGAGGTGCTCGTCATAGTAGGCCATGGCCTCGCCGTAGCTCAGTCCCTTGAAATCCTCAGCCAAGTCATCGAGCACCTGCCATGAACCTCCGCTGTCAGTGCTGATGAGCACCTGAAAGGTGTAGTTGAGCTCGTCGGTATAGACTATCTCGCCGGTGGCATTGTCGAGCTTGAAGCCGTAAAACACCGTCGGGTCATAATGCACCTGATAGGCAAGGCGAGCGCCGGCCGCCATTTCGTTGATGTCGGGAGTGATGAGCCATTCGTCTTGGCTCACCGTTGATTGGTAACCTATGGCCATATAGCAGACGCCATCAGGCGGCGAGGGCAGGCCTCGCTCGGCGTCGGTGGCATACCACGTGTAGCATGGCGTGATGCCCGGCGTGGCGATGCGCTGCCACCCTGTGGGCAGCCATTGATAGTCAGTGTCGCTGCCGGTTGCCGCCGGAGTGTCTTCAAAGCTCTCACTCAGCAATATCACCATGTCAGTCGCTGAAGCTCCGGCGCTGAGAGCCGTGGCGGTCAGCAGCAGCGCCGGCAGTATGTATTTCGCTCTGATAGTGCGCATAAGAGGTGCGGTATATATGTGTACTTAAAATGTGGGGTGGGGCTGATTGCTGTCAGACTGCCGTGTCACCGCGCCGGCAGCTCTGCGTTGAGCTTGCCAGCGATAGTGTGTGACATGGCAGTCTGACTACATCGGCGGTTAGGGCCGATTTGTGGTTGCTGTTATTGATATAATGCTCTCGCAGCCGTGACCGGCGGGGAGGGCGAGAGCCGATTATGCCAATTCCAATCCGCGCTTGATGGCGGTCTCGTTGAGCGGCAGCAGCTTGTGGTGACGCTCAGGCAGTGTCTTCTTCAAGCCTCGCATCACGGCATCTACAGTCACGATGGGGCGCTGTTTGAGCAGTGCGCCGAGCAATATCATATTGTAGGTCTTGGTATTGTTCATCTCCAGCGCGGCTTGCATTGCGTTGACGGCCACTACGTTGATGTCAGTGCGTGTGGGGGCATGGTGTATGCCGTAGGGGTCGTAGATGAGTGTGCCGCCCGGCTTCACTTTGCTCTCAAATTTGTCGAGGCTCTGCTGGTTGAGGATTACGGCGGTGTCGTATGTGTCAAGCACCGGCGACGAGATAGCTCTGTCGCTGAGGATTACCGTGACATTGGCGGTGCCGCCGCGCTGCTCGGGCCCGTAGGAGGGCATCCACGTCACTTCGAGGTCGTTCATCAGCCCGGCGTATGCTAATATCTTGCCCATGGAGAGCACTCCTTGTCCGCCGAAGCCTGCTATGATTATTTCTTCTTTCATGGCCTTATACGTTTTTAATGTCGCCCAGAGGATATTTCTCAAACATGTGTTCTGCCATCCAGGCATTGGAGTCAGCCGGCGATAGCTTCCAGCCGGAGTTGCAGGTCGAAACGATTTCCACCACCGAGGTGCCCTTCTTGGCGATAGCGTTCTCAAAGGCTTTTTTGAGCGCTGCCTTGGCTTTGCGCACGGTGGCCGGGGTGTGCACGGCCTGGCGTGTGACATAGCATGTGCCGTCAAGCATCGCCAGCACGTCTGACATCTTGATGGGGAAGCCGTTGAGGTCGGCGCGGCGGCCGTAGGGCGTGGTGGCGGTCTTTTGCCCTAACAGCGTGGTAGGCGCCATTTGTCCGCCGGTCATGCCATAGATGGCGTTGTTGATAAAGATGATTACTATGTTCTCACCGCGGTTAGCTGCATGTATCGTCTCGGCAGTGCCGATGGCGGCAAGGTCGCCATCACCCTGATAGGTGAATACCACGCGGTCAGGCCACAGACGGTTGATGGCGGTGGCCACGGCGGGAGCGCGCCCGTGGGCGGCTTCCACCCAATCCACATCGATGTAGTTGTAAGCAAAAACGGCGCAGCCCACCGGCGCTACGCCGATGGCTTTGTCTTCAAGCCCCATCTCGTCAAGCAGCTCGGCTACGATGCGATGCACCACACCGTGGCTGCAGCCGGGGCAGTAGTGCGTGATATTTTCGGTGAGCAGTCGCGGACGTGCATACACCTTATTTTCAGGCTTTATGATGTCTTGTGTATTCATTGCTTCGGTTATTTGGCTTCGGTGAAATAGTTGTTGAAAGCATCGAGGATTTCGCCCGGGTTGGGGACTATGCCTCCCATGCGGCCGAAGTGATGTACCGGCACTGCCCCTTCTACGGCGAGGCGCACGTCTTCAATCATCTGACCGGCATTAAGCTCTACCACGAGCATGCCCTTGACCTTTGCGCCCAGCCGCTGTAGCTCGGCGGTGGGGAACGGCCACAAGGTGATGGGGCGCAGCAGGCCTATCTTCAGCCCTTGCTCGCGAGCCTCCTCGATAGCCTTGAGGCAGATGCGGGCCACTGACCCGAAGGCCACCATCAGGTATTCGGCATCTTCGGTGTAGTATTCTTCAAATCTTATCTCATTTTGCTTGATGAGCTCGTAGGTGCGCTGGAAGCGGCGGTTGTTCTCTTCCATCTTGGGCGACTCCAGCTCCAGTGAGGTGACCACGTTGCGGTGCTTGCGCCCGTTCTTGCCGCAGGCAGCCCAGGGGCATTGGCGTGCTATCTCCTCATCGGTGCGGCGCGGACGTGCCGGCGGCAGCACCACCTTTTCCATCATCTGACCCACCACGCCGTCGGCGAGTATCATCGCCGGCGTGCGATATTTGAAGGCGAGGTCCATGCCCAGCCCCACAAAGTCAGCCATTTCCTGCACTGATGCCGGCGACAGCACTATCAAGTGATAGTCGCCGTGACCACCGCCTTTGGTGGCCTGGAAATAGTCAGCCTGCGAGGGCTGTATCGTGCCCAAGCCGGGGCCGCCGCGCATCACATTGATTATCAGCGCAGGCAGCTCGGCAGCGGCGATATAGCTGATGCCTTCCTGCTTGAGGCTGACACCGGGGCTCGACGACGATGTCATGACGGCTTTGCCGGCCGACGCGCCGCCATAGACCATATTGATGGCAGCCAACTCGCTCTCTGCCTGGAGCACTACCATACCGGTGGTCTCCCAGGGCATTAGCTCTTCGAGGGTCTCCAGAACCTCTGACTGCGGGGTGATGGGGTAGCCGAAATATCCGTCCATACCATAGCGTATGGCTGCGTGGGCTATCGCCTCATTACCTTTCATTAGTTTTACTTCTTCTTGCATTACGTTGTTAGGGTGTTGTGTGTGAGAGTGGAGAAATTTTGTTTTAGACTGTATAGTGAGAAGTGCAGGTGTGCTCTGTGATTACTTCTCTACCACGCGATATACCTCAATGCACGCATCAGGGCATACCATAGCACACGATGCGCAGCCGATGCATGGCTCCGGATTTGCTACGTAGGCATAATGATAGCCTCGGTCATTCACTTCGAGGGGTTGCAGCCCCAGCACGTCAGTAGGGCACGCCACGACGCAAAGCTTGCATCCCTTGCATCGCGCTGTGTCAATGGTGACGGCTCCTTTTACTTTTGCCATAAATGTTTCAGTTTTTGCGTTTCATGCCGGTGTGGCTACAGCGTGATAGCCGCCCGGCTAAGGTTAACGGTGATTTGTTAGTTTGTTACTCGCAAATGTAAGGATTTATTTGTAATATTCATCGCTTTTAACATAACCTTAACATTTTGCACAGCCACGCCCTCTTTTGTGCATAATATCACGGCCTTATTGCTGACAATTATAAAGCAAACACGTGGTTTTTAGCTATAATTACAAACTTTAACAAGCTGCCACGGCCGAATAATGGGGTAAAATTTTGCCAAAAGTCATTAAATTGCTAACTTTGCAGATTGAATGGGATGTCGAGCGACATCCTCTCGCCATGAAATATGCAATTATTAGTAATCATTTAACAGATAATTAATTATGAGTTTAAACATCGTTGTGCTCGCTAAGCAGGTGCCTGACACTCGCAACGTGGGCAAAGATGCGATGAAGGAGGATGGCACCATCAACCGCGCCGCCTTGCCCGCTATCTTCAACCCTGAAGACCTCAACGCCCTCGAGCAAGCCCTCCGCATCAAAGACGCTAACCCCGGTTCGACAGTGACTATGCTCACTATGGGACTGCCCCGCGCCTCTGAAGTCATTCGTGAAGCAATCTATCGTGGCGCCGACACCGGCATTGTCCTCACTGACCGTGTCCTCGGTGGTGCCGACACCCTCGCCACATCGTATTCGCTGGCTCAGGCTGTCAAGAAAATCGGTCACTACGACATCATCCTCGGCGGCCGCCAGGCCATCGACGGCGACACCGCCCAGGTGGGCCCCCAGATCGCCGAAAAGCTCGGTATCCCGCAGGTCACTTACGCTGAGGATATCCTCGAAGTAGCTGACGGCCACATCATCGTGAAGCGCCGCCTCGAGCACGGCGTAGAGACCGTCAAGGCTCCCCTGCCTTGCGTCGTAACAGTCAACGGCTCTGCCGCTGAATGTCGCCCCCGCAACGCTCAGCGCGTCATGAAATACAAACGCGCCGTATCTCCCTCCGAGAAAGCTCTGCTCCCCGCTGAGGCTCAAGCTATCGTTGATGCTCGCGAATACCTCCAGCTCAAAGAGTGGGGCGCTGCCTTCGTTGAGGCTGACCCCAACCAAATCGGTATGGCCGGCTCTCCCACCAAGGTTAAAGCCATCGAAAACGTTGTTTTCACCGCCAAAGAGAGCCGCCGCATCGACAACGATGACGCTCAGCTCGAGCAACTTATCGTAGAACTCATTGCTAATCACACCATCGGCTAATCAGCGCCGGTAGTTAATATACCTCAAAATGACAGACAAGAACAATCTTATCGTTTATTGCGAGCTTGAAGACGGCCGTATCGCTGATGTCAGCTTAGAGCTGCTCACTAAAGGCCGCGTGCTCGCCAACAGCTTGGGTGTGAAGCTCGAAGCTCTCGTCGTAGGCGACAAGCTCGCTTGCATCGAAGACCAAATCTTCCCCTACGGCGCCGACACCGTCTATAAGGTAGAGGACGCGCGCCTCTATCCCTACACCTCCAACCCCCACGCAGCCGTGCTCATCAACCTCTTCCGCGAGATTGAGCCCCAGATTGCACTCATGGGCGCCACTTGCATCGGTCGTGACCTCGGCCCCCGCGTATCTTCGTGCCTCCACAGCGGCCTGACCGCTGACTGCACCTCGCTCGAGATCGGTGACCACACCGACCCCAAGACCGGCAAGCAATACACTGATCTCCTCTACCAGATACGTCCCGCCTTCGGCGGCAACATCGTGGCCACCATCGTCAACCCCGAATGTCGCCCCCAGATGGCTACCGTGCGTGAGGGCGTCATGAAAAAAGAAATCTTCGACCCCGCTCACAAAGGCACCGTCGTAAACCTCGACCCCGCAAAATATGTCTCTGACGCCGACTTCGTGGTAGAGATTATTGACCGCCACATAGAGAAATCTAAAGTCAACATCAAAGGCGCCTCTATCATCGTGGCCGGCGGTTACGGCGTGGGCAGCAAAGAAAACTTTGACCTCCTCTTCGAGCTCGCCGACGTCCTCGGCGCCGAGGTGGGTGCCTCACGTGCAGCCGTCGATGCCGGCTTCATCGAGCATGAACGCCAGATAGGCCAGACCGGTGTCACCGTCCGCCCCAAGCTATACATCGCTTGCGGCATCTCAGGACAAATCCAGCACATCGCCGGTATGCAGGAGAGCTCTATGATTATATCAATCAACAGCGACCCTGACGCTCCAATCAACACCATTGCCGACTATGTCATCACCGGCAACATGGAGGACATCGTGCCCAAACTCATCAAATACTACAAGAAAAATTCCAAATAAGCATCTAACGATATCACACCATAATGGCTAATTTTTTCACTGACAATCCCGACCTCAAGCATCACCTCAATCACCCCTTGATGCGCAAGATTGTCGAGCTCAAAGAGCGCAACTACTCTGATGCCGACCTGTATGACTACGCTCCCCTCAACTTTGAGGACGCTATGGACAACTACAACCGCGTGCTCGAAATCGTCGGCGACATCTGCGGCAACATCATAGCCGAGAACGCCGAGGCCGTAGATCATCAAGGAGCCTCTTGCTCTGACGGCCGTGCTCACTATGCCGATGCAACCGTCCTCAACCTCAAGGCTTGCCGTCAAGCAGGCCTCATGGGCATGTCAATGCCGCGTCGTTTCGGCGGCCTCAACTTCCCCATAACCCCATACATCATGGCCGCCGACATCGTCAGCCGAGCCGACACCGGCTTTGAAAACCTCTGGGGCCTTCAGGACTGCGCCGAGACTCTCTACGAGTTTGGCGATGAAGACCAGAAAGCTCGCTTCATTCCCCGTGTATGCCAAGGCGAGACAATGTCAATGGACCTCACCGAGCCCGATGCCGGCTCTGACCTCCAGTCTGTGATGCTCAAAGCCTCACAAAAGGAAGACGGCACTTGGGTGCTCAACGGCGTAAAACGCTTCATCACCAACGGCGACAGCGACATACACCTCGTCCTCGCTCGCTCTGAAGAAGGCACTAAGGACGGTCGTGGCCTCTCAATGTTTATCTACGACAAGCGCAACGGTGGCGTCACCGTCCGTCGCATCGAAAACAAGATGGGTATCAAAGGCTCACCCACATGCGAGCTCGTATATAAAAACGCTCCCGCCGAGCTCTGCGGCTCACGTCGCCTCGGCCTCATCAAATATGTGATGGCACTGATGAACGGCGCTCGCCTTGGTATCGCTGCTCAGAGCGTCGGCGTCAGCGAGCTCGCCTTCCGCGAGGCCCTCGCCTATGCACGAGACCGCAAGCAATTCGGCAAAGCAATCATCGAATTCCCCGCCGTGGCCGAGATGATATCCGTCATGAAAGCCAAGCTCGACGCCTCTCGCTCGCTCCTGTACGAGTGCTCACGCTTCGTAGATATGTATAAGGCCTACGAAGACATCGCCAAAGAGCGCAGCCTCACACCCGACGAGCGCAAGGAGATGAAGTACTACTCCAAGCTCGCCGACGCTCTCACACCTATGGCAAAGGGCATGGGCAGCGAATACTGCAACCAAAACGCCTATGACTGCATCCAAGTGCACGGCGGCTCAGGCTTCATGAAAGACTACGCCTGCGAGCGCATCTATCGCGATGCACGCATCACCTCTATCTACGAAGGCACCACGCAGCTCCAGGTCGTGGCTGCCATTCGCCACGTCACCACCGGCACCTACAAAGCCCTCATTGACACATACGCAGCTATCGAATACCGTCCCGAGCTCGCTTCGCTCAAGGCAGTCCTCGAAGCCCTCACTGACACCTATGTCAAAGCCGTAGAGGCTGTAGCTGCTGTCAACGACACCACCTACACCGACTTTATGGCGCGCCGCATGGTAGAGATGGCCGGCAACATCGTCATGGGATACCTCCTCCTCCAAGACGCCAACACCGACGACACCTTCACCAAGTCAGCCACCGTATATATCAAGATGGCTCAGGCCGAAGTGACAAAGCACGCTGAGTTTATCCACAGCTTCACACCCGAGCAGCTCGCTTGCTACAAGCAAGCCTGATAGCTCGCACCAATACACACGTCAAGGGCTGCGCACCACCCATGCGCAGCCCTTGACGCATCATTCAAAACGCTCTCCGGTTGTAAAGTTACGTCACGAATTGTATAAATAAAAATATAGTCTCCCAATATGTTAGGCGCAATTATAGGTGATATTGTCGGCTCCATTTACGAGTTTGACAATATAAAAACAAAAGATTTTCCGTTTTTCGATGATAGAATGGAATATACTGACGATAGCATTCTCACAATCGCTACTGCTGACTGGCTTCTTCATGGAGGTAACTCCGGTGATTACTACATGCGATATGCTACAGAATACCCTTATCCCATGGGTAGTTATGGCACAATGTTTGTGCAATGGGTTCACAAGGCACGCCGTGGCATCATGCAGCCATATAATAGCTGCGGTAATGGCTCGGCAATGCGTGTAGCTCCGGTTGGATGGGCTTTTGAAACAGAGGCCGACATTCTATCAGCAGCCAAAGAGTCTGCTGAGTGCACACACAACCATCCCGAGGGTATTAAAGGCGCTCAAGCTACGGCGCTCTGCATATTTCTCGCTCGTCATGGTGCAACACCTTCTGAAATCCGGGCTCGCATTGAACGCGACTTTGCCTATGATTTGTCATTGAGCGTTGATGAGATGCGCCCTCGTTATTCTTGGCAAGGGTTGGACGGCCTTATATCCGGAGCTACTTGTCAAGGCAGCGTGCCGCAAGCTATTATTTGTGCTATCAAGGCAAAAAACTTCGAAGATGCGATTCGCAACGCAATCAGCATAGGAGGCGACTCTGACACCATAGGATGTATCACAGGAGCTATTGCAGAAGCTCTTTTTGGCATTCCGGACGATATAAGAAATAAAGGTATGAGCTATCTTCCATTACCTCTTCAAGCCACTGTAATGACATTTGAGAGCAAATACGGATTCAAATAAATCCAAGATCACTCTAACC
>JAEDNZ010000254.1 GCA_016302215.1 Muribaculaceae bacterium | reverse complement strand
CATTGAGGAAGTTGAGCAGATGATACACATACTTGCCATCGGACGACTTGACTGCATACACACCGATGCGCTTGGCTTGCGGCGGTGTGGTAGATGACCACGGGGCCAACTTATGGGTGGTGCTGAAGAAATCTGTCGTCAGCTCGCCCGATGTTTCAAAGAGCAAATTCTCATAGGCGGTGTTGAAGTCGTAGTACTTGGTGATGGCATTGAACAGCTCCGTGCTCATTTTGCGGCTGTCGTTGGGGAAGTACAACGTTGTGAGCATATTGCCACCGGTGCCCAGCTCCAGGTGAGCCGAACCGATAGCAAACATACAAGCATCCGTGAGGAGCACTCCGGGGGTATTAAACGTGTTGCCGTCAGTCCATGAGTTCAAATATGCGGCAAAGATGGTGCGCAGCTTATTGCCCGAGAACGAGTCATTGCGCTGCTTGCATTGAAGCATCTCTGCGAAGGTGGCTTGCGACTTCCACAGCTCATGGTAGCAAGCGGCGGCGGCGCCCGACGATGTTATCTGATACTGAGCGCAGTCTGACACGCTATTCGCCACCATATCTTTATTGGGGAAGCGCTCTTTCATTTTTTTGATAAATTTGCCCAGGCCTTCTTGCAAACTAATCCGATTGCCATTGTTGTCATAGGCATCGCTTATGCCGAGTTGGTCTATCTGGAAGCCGTCAAAGTCAAGATTGTCAAAGACCTCCTTCATGCGACCGCCAAAGTAATTAATCCAACCATCATTGCCGGGGTTTACAAGGTCAATGTTGCTCTTACCACCCGAGGTTATCAGGCCGTGATAGAGTCGGTTGCCATTTGAGTCCTGGATATACCATGATACGTCAACGCCGTCAGCCACATCAAGGGCATTCTGGCCGGCTTTGGCATCTTGCGGCGTAGTGCCGTAGGCCAAATCATAGAAGAGCGTCTTCATATTGTAGTTATGCATCGCTCCGATATAATCTTTGATGGTTTGCTTGTGTATGGGGCGATAAAAGATATCGGTGTAGTCTTCATCGGGGCAATAGGGGCGATGATGGCGCCAGTGGCAGTCTTGGAATTGCACCACATTGATATGTCGGCGGTTGAGGAATGCCACATCGCCCACCACGTCACGGCCCGAGTCATACCACGCGGCATAGCCGTTGCGGGGGAAGCGATACCAGTTGCTGCTGACATCCACACCGATAGTGGCATAAATTGACTCGTTGCCGCTGCCATCGGTGGTATATACATCTACCATATAGCCCTGATAGTCGGCGGCGGGGGGCGTCCATGACCACCACTCCTGGGTCAGGTCATGCTCATGCACCACCTCGCCCAGATGGCGGTAGCGCACACGCGCGCCCGAGGGGCGAGAGCCGGAGTATTGTATCCACACCGCCTCGCCGGGAGCATAGCGCGCCTTGTCAGTCCACAGCTTGTCAGCCACATAGGCGGAGGCGAGCGTTGTCACGGGCGAGGTGCTCTCATGGTTGGTAGTGTTAGTGGTAACGTTGTAAGGCACCTCCACATCCTGGTTGCCATAGGAGTCGAGGCGGTAGTCACCGTAAGCGCCGAAGCGTGTGGTCTGCACATCGTTGTCCCAGTTGCCCACCGATGTCACAGGCAAGAAATAGCCGATAGACGACGTACTTGTGGTGCCGACATAGAGATTGTCATAGCCGGTGGCCACAAGGCCGTCGGCCACGCCGGCATCCCAGCCGCCGGAGTCATCTACATATCCCACGAGCGCCACCGGTGTTGACGTCATAGTCAGCTTCATGGTGTTCATATCCACGGTGATAGTGTAGGTGCCTGAGTTGGCCACCGTGTAGATATTATTGTCGCCGGAGGTCTTGATGATGTCGTATGTGCCGCCATCATAGATTGATGGCCGCGATGCTGATGATGCGCCATAACGGCGAGAGCCCAGGTCGTTCCAGTCACCGGCACCGGCAGCCGGACAAGAAGCCAAGCAGAAGGTGTTGCCCGCATCAAAGGTAGCGGTGAGCCTGAACACATTATTGCCTATCGGGGTGAAACGCG
>JAEDNZ010000253.1 GCA_016302215.1 Muribaculaceae bacterium | reverse complement strand
CGCGAGAGCTGTGTGCATTCGTTTGGATCAAAGTAGTTATAGACGTAGAGCTGCGAAGGCACGGGTGCGGTGAACACACGTCGCTCGGGCTCGCTCGGCGTAGAGTTGACAGCCACCACATAGTCGCCGCCGCGCAAGATGTAAGCGCCCTGATTGACCGGCTCTTCGGCCGTCTTCACAGTCAGCTTCGCATGATATATGTCGGTAAGGTCAAAATCGAGGGTATATAGACCGTCACGATAGACATAAAATTTATAGTCGTTGACTGCATCATCCCATGCTGTTTTATACGCCATTGTGTATGTGTCAGGCAGAGACTCGGGCTTCAACGCCTGATTTTCGGTGGGTGCATTGAAGCATGGGTAATAGTCATTGGATGATACCGTAAGCTTGAAATCGCCGGAGTGCAGGATGCCGGTCCACGAGCCTTTTTTGCTGCCGGTACCCAAGTCGGGGAACACGGGGATAGCATCGCCGAGCGCCCAGCCGCCGGGCGTAGCACCGCCGCAGATGTGGAACGCAGGCTTATACACACGCAAATCCCACACATCGCCGTCGGGGATATTGAGCACCAGGCGATAGTAGCCGGGGGTGTTGTTGTAGTATTTATTGTCAGGCTCGTTGGGGTAGTAGCCCACGCCTAAGGCTGTCTCATAGGCATCGTTGATTGACTGATTGTCAACCTTGGCCACATAGCAGCCGGAAAACTCGCCGTACTTCATGTGGTCATTGGTACTGCCGCCATCGAAGGGCATACAATTGGGGTAGAATTTAAACTGGCCTCTGCCGAGGTAGCCATCGTAGATGTAAAGGCCTGTTCCGGCAGTGACCATAGGTGTGCCGTGGGGCTTGGACCAGCCACCCTCGGTGGCCTCTCCCACGATATACATCACCGCGGGTGCGGCTGCAGCCTTGCCGCCCGTCAGCAGCATAAAGGCGATAGCCAAAAGTAGCAGCGCACGCTGCGCTCTCGTTGGTATTGACATACTGGTAAGGATATAAAGTAAAGTAAAGTAAAGTAGATTAAATATATGCGTATGGGTTAGTATTTCCGGATTAGACTATATCAGTAGTAAATCATCAGGTCTGAAGTGACACAGCAGAAAAAAGCGGCCACATCAGCCCTCGCCACCACGTGTGGCGAGTAACTGATGTGGCCGTTGCAGATATATTAGTCAACAATTACTTGACAATTAACCGTTTTACGATATTGCCCACTTTGGCGAGATAAACGCCGGCAGGCAGAGCACTCACGTTGATAGTGCCGCAGGTGTCATGGATGGTTTCGACCATGGCCAGGGAGCCATTGGCGGCATATATCTCGACCAGGCCTATCTCGGCGTTAGCGCTGAGGGTCACGACATCGCTTGCCGGGTTGGGATAGAGGCGGAGGTCGTCAGCCACAGCGACGTCGGCCACGCTCAGGGTGAGGTCGCTAAAGCCGCGCGACAGGCTTGAGGGCACCTCCACCACCTTGAGGGCGGTAGCAGCGGAGCCGGCATTGGTGACGGTGTTTTCAACGGCGCTGAGGGCGCGTGAGGTGGTCACGGCGCGATATGAGGGCGCGATAGCCGACAGCGAGGGGTTGTAGAGCGCCACGGGATAGGTGGTGAGCACCACGCCCCGCATATCGGGCGCAGAAGCACACGTCCATTGATTCCACACGGCCTTCATCTCCACGGGCATCAGCTTCTTGGCTATGGCTTGCGAGCCGAAGTGCACGCTTGAGGGCGATTGGTCAAAGACATTGTAGCGGTTCTCGGGGTGCGGGTTGGCCCAAGAGCAATCTACTACGTCGCCGAGCGAGGCATACGGGCTGCTGAAGCCATTGGTCAAGATGAAGCCCACGCTGTGGACATTCTCGATGGTCTCGTTTACTGAGAGTTGGACCACGTTGAAGGCGTCCCACCACCATTCGGTCTGCGCCTCGTTGGCGCGGAGATATATCTCCATGGGATATACCATAGAGGCGCGGTAAGCGGGCAGCGAGCTGAGGTTGACGCTAAACGAGCCTGCCGAGGCTTTGTCG
>JAEDNZ010000252.1 GCA_016302215.1 Muribaculaceae bacterium | reverse complement strand
TGGCGATGAGGTCGAGCGGGTCGGGCGAGTTGCCGAGCTGCTTTGACATCTTGCGGCCCAGTTTGTCGCGCACGATGCCGGTGAAATACACGTTGTTGAACGGCTGCTTGCCTACATACTCATAGCCGGCCATAATCATGCGTGCAACCCAGAAGAAGATGATGTCCGGGCCGGTGACGAGCGTAGCCGTGGGGTAGTAGTATGCCAGCTCGGCGCTGTCGGGACGGTTGATGCCGTCAAACAGTGTGATGGGCCACAGCCACGACGAGAACCAGGTGTCCAGTGCGCCTTCGTCTTGGCGAAGCTGCTCCGCGCTGATGGCCGGCAGGCCGGCATCGGCCCTCCGGGCATTGGCTTTTTCCAAAGCCTTGGCAGCATCTTCGGCTACCACATACTCTTCACAGCCATCGGCGCCTTCAAAGAAGTAAGCCGGGATGCGATGACCCCACCACAGCTGACGGCTGATACACCAGTCTTGGATATTCTCAAGCCACATGCGGTAGGTGTTCTTGTACTTCTCCGGCACAAACTTGATGATGTCGTCCATCACAGGCGCAAGCGATATCTCGGCGAAGTGCTTCATATTCACAAACCACTGCAGCGACAAGCGAGGCTCTACAGCCACCTTGGTGCGCTCCGAGAAGCCCACTTTATTGTCATAGTCCTCTACCTTTTCGAGCATGCCGGCGGCCTCAAGGTCTTTGACGATGACCTTGCGCACCTCAAAGCGGTCCATGCCCACATACATGCCGGCAGCCTCGCTCACGGTGGCGTCTTCGTTGAAGATGTCGATGGTGTCCAGATGGTGGGTCTTGCCCAGCATATAGTCATTCTTGTCGTGAGCCGGAGTCACCTTCAAGCAGCCCGTGCCGAAGTCTATCTCCACATAGCGGTCTTCAATGACGGGCACCACGCGGCCCACAAGCGGCACTATCACGCGTTTGCCCTTGAGCCAGGCGTTCTTGGGGTCTTTGGGGTTGATACACATGGCCGTGTCGCCCATGATGGTCTCGGGGCGCGTCGTGGCTACTACGGCGTAGCGCCGGCCCTCGCTATCGCGATGCACCACTTCCTCCTCAGAGCCGGTCTCGCCGCTGAAGTCATCGTCGGCCACATAGTAGCGCAGGTAGTAGAGCTTGGATTTTTCTTCTACGAAGAACACCTCGTCGTCGCTGATGGCGGTGCGGTTTTGAGGGTCCCAGTTGACCATGCGCAAGCCGCGGTATATCAGGCCTTTATCGTAAAGGTCGCAGAACACTTTCACCACGCTCTCTGAGCGCGTCTCGTCCATGGTGAACGCGGTGCGGTCCCAGTCACACGACGCCCCGAGCTTGCGCAGCTGCTTGAGGATGATGCCGCCGTGAGTGTGAGTCCACTCCCATGCGTGCTCCAAGAATTGCTCTCGCGTGAGGTCGGTCTTCTTAATGCCTTGCGAGGCCAGCTTGGCTATGACTTTGGTCTCCGTGGCTATCGAGGCGTGGTCGGTGCCGGGCACCCACAGCGCATTCTTCCCCTGCATGCGTGCGCGGCGCACCAGGATATCCTGTATGGTGTTGTTGAGCATGTGACCCATGTGCAACACACCCGTCACATTGGGCGGCGGGATTACGATGGTGTAGGGCTCGCGGTCATCAGGCTCGGAATGAAAGAGGTTGTGTTCAAGCCAGTAGGCATACCATTTATCTTCTACCTCGGCTGGCGAATAGACGGTGTTGAGAGCTTTCATATATGTATTAAAATAGCTATTATTCTACGTTTTAAGCTGCAAAGTTAGTGATTATCCCTGACATTCGGCTTGATGCACACCATTTTTTTTGCATTGCCCCGTGGCATGCCCTTGCTTAGGTCACAAAAAATCCGCGCCCGATAGGCCGGGTGCGGATTTATACCTTTGTGAGAGGGGGCTATGCTTTTTATTTCACGAGGATTTTAGAGCAGCTGCCATCGGCGCGGCGCACGATGTTGATGCCGCGCACCGGCTCGGCGAGCTTGCGGCCATCAAGGCTGTAGATGTCAGTCACCGGCGATGATGTCTCGGCG
>JAEDNZ010000251.1 GCA_016302215.1 Muribaculaceae bacterium | reverse complement strand
CATATAACCGCAGCACCAACATTGCCGCATCTATCGCTTGCGATAAAATCGGCGTGAATGTGCCTGTGACAGTAACGCTCAATAAAGTCAACGGCAATGCCAACAAGGATGCCAACAAAACTGCCTCAGGCTACATAAATGTGCTCGGCGCCGGCGCCGGCTTTGACAAGACCGTAGTCATCGAGGAAGGTACCGGCACTTGGTGTGGTTGGTGTCCGCTCGGCATCCTCGCTATGGAGACCCTCAAAGAAAAACACGCTGACGGCTCGCTCGAGGTGATTTGCGTGCACGATGACAATGATATGGGTGTAGGGAGCTATATGCCTCTGATACGTGATTACATCGATGGCTTCCCCTCGTATGTGGCTAACCGCGACCGCAACTATATGGGCGGCTTCTCACAGACTGTATCGACTAACAATACCGCTCTCAACAATGTTTACACCAAGGTGCGTGCCTGCAAGGCCGTGGCTCAGCTCGAGGTGGTATCGGCCGAGTATGTTGATGCCGCTCGCTCTCAATTTAATGTTGAGGTCAACACCACCTTTGCTCTCGATGCCAACAATGGCGATACCTTCCGCCTGTCGTTTGCCATCGTTGAGGACAACGTAGGTCCCTACGACCAGCTCAGCTACCTCTCCGGCTCGCAATATGGCGACTTCAACGGCAATGGCAAGCAATATTTCTCGACCATCTTCAACGATGTGGCTCGCGATATCGTCACCTACGAGGGTATCGAAGGCTCTGTGCCCACAACTGTCGTTGCCAATCAGGCTGTCAACGGCACATGGCGCGTGACTACTCCCACAACACTGCAGCACGCCTATGGCGCTCGCGTGGTGGCTCTCCTCATCAACAAAGCTACCGGCGCCATTGAAAATGCAGCCTCCAAGACCATACGCATCTGTGGCGGCGTTGACGACAGCGAGCTCGCTGCCGGAGCTGTCGCTATCAGCGCCGGTGCAGGTGAAGTGCTATTTGACGGCAACTACACCCACGCCGACATCTACGCTATCGACGGCGCTCTCGTAGCTACCGCCAATGGCGATGCTGCCGTGGCTCTCCCCGCCGGCCTTTACATCGTCAAGGCTGACGACACCGTGGCAAAAGTCCTGGTGCGCTAATCGATAATCGCTGATTACATCATAGCTCGGAGCGCTCTGCCTCTCAGGAGGTACGTGCTCTGAGCTTTTTATCTTTAACACGACAATAGTATATGGAAAATTTCAGTTTGTATCTGCCCACATTCTATGAGTTTGGGCGCGGCAGTGTAGATAAAGTAGGCTCGCTGACCACAGCCATGGGCTGCAGCCGTGTGCTGATAGTATATGGGCGCGCGCATGCCAAGACCTCCGGACTTATTGACCGCGTGGAGAGCGCCCTGCGCCATAGCGCCATCGAATACGACGAGCTGGGAGGCGTGCAGCCCAATCCGGTAGATACCCTCGTGCGCCAAGGCATAGCGCTGGCGCGTGACCGCCACATCGAGGGCATCATCGCCGTGGGCGGCGGCTCGGTGATTGACACCGCCAAGGCTATCGCCGCCGGTGTGCCTTACGAGGGCGACTTCTGGGACTTCTACGGCGGCGGCAAGACCATCACCGAGGCTCTGCCCGTGGGCGTTGTGCTCACCATTGCAGCCGCCGGTAGCGAAGGCTCCGGCAACTCGGTAATCACCAATGTGGCCACGCGCCAAAAGCTTGGCGCCCGCACCGCCAGCATCTTGCGCCCGCGCTTCTCCATCATTGACCCGGCGCTCACCGTCAGCCTCCCTCCGTATCACACCGCCTGCGGCATCACCGACATGATGGCGCATATCCTGGAGCGATACTTCTCGCCTACGGCCGATGTAGAGGTCACTGACCGCCTCGCCGAGGGGCTACTGATGGCTATCATTGACGAGGCTCCAAAGGTGATGGCGTCGCCTGACAACTATCAGGCGCGTGCAAATATCACATGGGCATCAACGATGGCTCACAACGGCATTCTCGGCTGCGGACGTGTGGAGGACTGGACCTCTCACGCCATGGAGCACGAAAT
>JAEDNZ010000250.1 GCA_016302215.1 Muribaculaceae bacterium | reverse complement strand
AACAATCATATGATGAAATGCGACCGGAGGAAGGACTTGAAATAATCACTCATCTGATGCAGGACACACGCCGACGTGTGTTGCAGCGCTCGGCAGCGCCATTTGTAGTGTGGGGGTGGGCCACAGTGCTGATGTCGATAGCGGTGTATTGCGCGGTGCGGTATAGTGGCAATGCTCAGTGGTATAAGTTGTGGCTCGCGATGCCACTGATAGCATGGCCGGTGACATCGATGCTGATGCCAAAGAAGCTGGCGCCGGCCACGGGCATATCCAAGTCGGTGAGCAGGATATGGGCATTCATGGGCGTGGTCACGGTGGGCGTGTCTGTAGCGTCGTATTTCATCAATTTCAATGTGATGGCGTGGATAGTGTTGCTGCTCGCGATAGGCTGCTATGTCACCGGGGTGCTGATACGCCACACTATGCTCACTTATGGGGCGTATGCCGGCGTGGCGGCTTCAGCGGCGATGTGGGTGATAGTGGGCGTGTCGCAGCTGCCGCTGTTTGCGGCGGCAATAGCGCTGATGATGGTGCTGCCGGGGCATGCCATGCTGCTGGAGCTTAGGCGCTATCAGCGAGGCATTACAGCAGACGAGTGAAAGCGCGATGTATGCGCTCTCACCCGTCAAAGGCTGTGTGCGTGTATGTGTGTGATTGTTATGACAGCTTGACAAATACGGGCTGCCAAGCCTTGACCTCTACAGGGTCATTGATGCCGGCGAGGGGCACGATGACATCAATGTCGCTGAAGATGACGGCCACGGCGTTGGTGCTGAGGGTGTCGCGCTTGGTGACTACAAGCACTGACCCTTCGGCAGGATTGCCTGTGGGGCTAAAGCTGTGAAACGAGGCCGTGCCACGCCAGAGGGCGGGATTTTCGGCGCGCAGGTGCATGATGTGCGAGATATAGTCCTTGAGCTGCTGTTCGGCGGGGTTGCGAGCATCGAGGTGGCCCGAGGTGCGGGCGATGTTGTCCTTCTGACCGCCGGTGGTGGTGCGGCTCAGGTCGGCATATTCATCGCCGTAGTATAGGGTGATGGGGCCTGAGTATGCTGCGAGGATAGCGTGGCGCGTCATCAGCTTGCCATAGAAATGTGGGTCTGCCGGGTCAAAGTGGTCAGCGAGACGATAGCCATCGTGGTTGGTGAGAAACAGGTTGGGCATAACGCTGTCGTTGAGATACCCGCGGGCGGACGGGGGCGACAGCGTGGTGATGATGTCGGCAAAGCCGCCTTCGAGTCCGGCTCCGTCGATGGCCTGCATGGGGCCGCTGATGCGCTCTTTGCCTTCAAAGTCAAAGGCGCTGATGAGGCCTCCATCGGCATATACCCCTACGTTGATACGGCGAGCATCGCCCCAGTCTTCGCCCACCATATAACCGAGCGTGCCCCACTGCTCGCCGCGGGCCTTGCGGGCTGCGGCTACGGCCTCTACCGTGGCGCGCAGCTCAAGCCAATAGTTGTGGCCGCCCTGCATGGCCTGGTAAGCCTGATCCAGGCGCCAGCCATCTACGCCGTATTCGTCCATCCAGTAGGTCAGCACGTCCTTGAAGTATTCGAGCGAGCCGGGGTATTTGACATTTCCCTTGCCGCCATCAGCGCGGTCGCAGTCAGTCCAGGTGCAGTCAATATAGTGGCCCATAGGCGATGGCGTGGTGACACCGCCGTGGTGGCCGAATACGCCGTCTAAGATGACATATAGGCCGCGCGCATGAGCCTCATCGACCAGGCGGCGGAATTCATCGGCAGTGCCGAAATGCGGGTCGATGGTGAAATAGTCGTTGGTGAAATAGCCGGTGGCTTGCAGCTTCTCGCCGCCCTCGGCCTTAGAGCTGTCAAAGATGGGCGTCAGCCAGATGGCGTTGACCCCGAGCGAGGCGATATGGTCAAGCGCCTCGATGACGCCGGCGAGGTTGCCGTTTTTGGTGTGGCCATCGGGGCCCCACATTTGGCTGTAGCCGGGGGCTCCGCCATCGCCGTGGCGAAACGATGCCACCATAATCTGGTAAATAGCGAGGGCGCGATGATCAGACGGCGGCGTCTTTGGCGCA